>NZ_BLJA01000001.1:1657761-1760106 GCF_019972295.1 Geobacter sp. AOG2 | reverse complement strand
GGTGTTTCTTGAAAAGAGTGTATGCATTTGCGGCCATATCCTTCTTGGTACTGGTATTCTCCGGCACGGTGTTCGGGGCCGTATCGGAGGGGCAGTTCTCGATTTCTCCCATGATCGGAGGATATACCTACGATGGCGGCCAGCATCTCGAAACAGCCCCCATGTATTCCTTGAAGGGTGGCTACAATCTTACGGACAACATCGGGGTTGAAGCCGGGCTGGACTACTCGATCACCTCATCCAAGCTGGTGACGGACAAGAATGTCGCCATCTTCAAGTATGGAGTCGAAGGGTTGTACCACTTCATGCCGGACAAGCAACTCGTGCCGTTCGTGGCGTTCGGGCTTGGCGGTTACAACATGTCCGGCCCTTCGGCCCTTGTTTCGCGTAAAGTGATGGGTTTCGTCGACTACGGGGCCGGTGTAAAATACTTCCTGTACGACCGGCTGGCTTTGCGGGCGGATGTGCGCCACGTCGTGGCCAATGCCAGCGCGTTTGAGTATACCCTGGGCGTAACCATCCCTTTTGGAGGCGTCAAAGCCGTACCGCAACCGGTGGTCACATTTGCTGAAGTCAAAGCTGCCCTTGCAAAAATGCGCCAGGAACAGACTGAGACTTCACAAGCCGCCTCACGGGAAACACATGTCGAAGAAAAACCGGTTCAAAACAAGGTCCCCCTGGAACGTCCTATGCTCCCTACTGTCGTCGCACCAGAGCAAAACAGGACAAAAGAACTATCTTCATCGGAGAAGCTTGCCCAACTGAAAGAACAGTTTGCAAAAGAAGAGTTGGAGCGAATTACGACATTCAAGGCTGAATGGGAGAAGGGAAAAGAAGCCCGACTGGCTGCCGAAAAAGCCGCAAGAGCCCAAGAAACGCTTAATCAAGCCAAAATCTGGAACGAACGGAGTGCGAAAAAGGAGAGAAACTCTTCACTAGAGACAGCAAAACAAACGGAAAAACCGTTACCTGCCAAGTCCACGCGAAAAAGCAGACACAAACATGCCGCCAAAAAGAAACCATACATACCGAAAACGCCGCGACGAGCATCTTCCCACCGGCAGATATCAAGACACGCCTTGCCGAAACGAATACGGTAGCCTTAACGACAAATTTGATAATGACAGGCTTAAAAGGAACTCATGGACTGGCTGAAAAAACAGCCTAAGCGTCAAGAGCTATTCGACGGTGAAAAGATACCCTGTCAACTGCTCTTCCACTCAACCCTTGTCAATGAAATCAGCAAGTATCTCGGCGGCCCAGAAAACTGTGCCGGAACCTTCTTTACGTATGAACTCAACCGAAGCGATCTGCCCCCATGCCAACGGCCGCCAACTCCGTGGTCAATCTTTAAGGTTTACTAATCCGCTTTTTGCAGGTATGAAGCATCCCATCCGCCTCCCAGCGCCTTTATCAGCAGTACACCGGCAGTCATGCGGCTGCCGCGAATAGCAATGGCGGTCCGCTCGTTGGTAAGTTGGGCTGTCTGGGCGGTCAATACGGTCAAATAACTGGTGATTCCCGCCTTGTACTGGTTCTCGGCAACGATGACGGATTGCCGAGCCGCCTGCACCGCCTCGTCCTGCACCGTGGCTTCCTTTTCCAGGATACGCAACGCAGCCAGATTATCCTCCACCTCCTGAAAACCGGTCAACACAGTCTGGCGATAGGTTGCCACCTCGGCGTCGAAGGCGGCCCGCGCCTGTTCGGTCTGGGCGCTGCGCGCCCCGCCATCGAACAGGGTTTCCGAAACCGCGGGGCCTACCGACCAGAAGCGGCTCGGCCAACTGAACCAACGGGAAAAGCTCGTTGTTTCCAGGCCGCCCGATGCGCTCAACGTGATGGACGGGTACCAAGCGGCTTCAGCCACGCCGATCTGGGCATTGGCCGCCGCCATCCGCCGTTCCGCGGCGGCGATGTCGGGCCTTCGTTCGAGCAGCGTCGACGGCACTCCCAAGGGGATGGGAGGTGGAACCGCGGTAAGCGGGGCGGCAGGCAGGCTGAAATCCGAAGCCGGCTTGCCGATCAGGAGAGCAATGGCATGTTCGTACTGGGCGCGTTGCACGCCCAGGTCGATGGCCTGCGCCTGAGTGCTCTTGAGCTGGGTCTCGGCCTGGAGCACGTCCGACTTGGCCGCTACCCCGCCGGCGTAGCGGTTTCTGGTCAGTTCCAGGGTTTTCTGATAGTAGGATACCGAAGCATCCAGGAATTCTTTCTGGGAGTCCTGCATACGCAGTTCAAAATATGCCTCGGCAAGCTGAGCCTGGCTGCTCAGGCGGAGCGCCGCCAGATCGGCCGCACTGGCCTGGGCGCTCGCCCTGCTCGCCTCCACGCTGCGGCGTACGCGCCCCCAGATGTCGATCTCCCATGAGATATCGACCGGAAGCGTGTAGGAGGTGGTGGTCTTTGCAGATGTGCCGATGGTACCGGACTGATGGGTGCGTGCAACCGAGGCACCGGCCGAGACCGTTGGATAATAACCGGCCTTGGCTTCCTGGATCAAGGCGCTGGCCTGGCGAAAGGCGGCCTCGGCTGCAAGGATGTTTTGGTTCGAGAGGGCAACCTGTCCTTCCAACCTGTTCAACAGGGGATCGTTAAATATCCGCCACCACTCCCCCTTGATGGCTTCGTCTCCCGGCTGTGCCGGTTTCCAGCCGTTCACCTCCTTGTAGGATGCCGGCATGACCGGCACTGCTACAGGCCGAACGTAATTCGGGCCGACCGTGCAGCCCGTCAGAAGCATGAGTGCTCCCGCCAGGAAGCGGCAACGACGATAGCGTGATTGTCTGTCGATCATGGTATATCCTTTCCCAACTGGAACGTCATTGCTGTACAACATGCGAAAACGCCAGCACCCATTGGCCGTATCCCCACCAATAAGTGTTCGAGCCTCTTTTCGAACGGTTACATCTGAACTATTCTCTTCCGCCGCCCCCGCATCTTCGCCACCCACATTCTGAAACGGTCCATATAGAGATACACCACCGGGGTGGTATACAACGTCAACATCTGGCTGAAGATCAGGCCGCCAACGATGGATATCCCCAAGGGGCGGCGCAATTCCGAGCCAACCCCGTGCCCCAATGCCAGGGGAAGCGCTCCCAGAAGTGCGGCCATGGTGGTCATCATGATCGGCCGGAAGCGGAGCAGACAGGCCTCATAGATCGCCTCTTCAGGGCTTTTCCCCTCATTGCGCTCGGCCGCAATGGCAAAATCCACCATCATGATGCCGTTCTTCTTCACAATGCCGATCAACAGGATTACGCCGATGATGGCAATCAGACTCAAATCGGTACGGAAAAGCATCAGTGCTGCCACGGCACCCACCCCTGCCGACGGCAGTGTAGAGAGGATGGTGATGGGGTGAATATAGCTTTCGTACAACACCCCCAGCACGATGTAGACCGCCATCAGTGCCGCCAGTATCAATAATGGCTGGTTGTTGAGCGAATCCTTGAAGGCTTGGGCCGTACCCTGAAAGCTGCCGCGGATGGCGGCCGGCATCCCCATCTGCCGGGTGGTGGCTTCTATGGACTTGACCGCGTCCCCCAAGGCCACGCCGGGAGCCAGATTAAACGACAAGGTGATGGACGGAAACTGCCCTTGATGGTTCACCGCCAGGGCCGTGGCGGACGGTTCGTAGTGGGTGAATGCGGAGAGCGGTACCTGTTTGCCGCTGGTGGACGTCACATAGATGTCCCGTAGCGTATCGGGACGCTGCCAGAAAGCAGGATCGACCTCCATAACAACATGGTACTGGTTGAGCAGGGTATAGGAGATGGATACCTGGCGCTGGCCGAAGGCGTCGTAGAGGGTGTTGTCGATCATCTGGGGGGTTATGCCCAGACGGGCCGCCGTGGGACGATCTATCACCAGGTCTGCCTGTCTCCCCTTGTTTTGCAGATCGCTGCTCAGATCCACCACCTGGGGAACTGTGCGCAGTTTCTGGAGCACACGCTGGGACCAGGTGTTGAGTTCGTTCAGGTCGGTCCCCTGCAAGGTGTACTGGTACAGGGCGTTGCTTATCCTGCCGCCGACCCGCAGGTCCTGGACCGGTGCCAGAAAAGTGGGGGCGCCCGGTACACTCATCAGCTTGCCGCGTAACCTTTTGATAACGTCATTGGCAGTGGATGCGCGTTTCTCGAACGGCTTCAGAGCGATGAACATCCGACCGGTGTTGGTGGTCGAGCCTCCTCCCCCTCCTCCGCCGGTAAAACCGGTCACATACACCACATCAGGGTCGGATTTGACGATAGCCACGATCTGGGCCAGTTTCCGTTCCATGGCCTGGAAGGAGGTATCCTGAGCCGCCTGAATCCTTCCCAGAATGCGGCCGGTGTCCTGCTCGGGGAAGAACCCCTTGGGCACGAGAATAAACAGGAGCACATTCACCCCAACGGTGGCCAGCGTTATGAGGAGCATGAGGCGGGAGTGGCGTAACGCCCAGGCCAGGGTTAGTTCATAGCCCTTGTGAAGCCGGGTAAACATCCCCTCACTGGTCCGGTAAATGATGCCGTGTTCCCGTTTTCCTTCAGGCTTGAGCAACGTGGCGCACATCATGGGAGTTACAGTTAGTGACACCAGCAGAGAAACCATGATCGCTGCCGAGAGGGTTACGGCAAATTCCCGGAACAAACGCCCTACCATCCCCCCCATCAGCAGGATGGGGATGAATACAGCCACCAGGGAGACGCTCATGGAGAGGACCGTGAAGGCGATCTCCCTGGAGCCGGATAAGGCCGCCTGAAGCGGTGATTGCCCCTGTTCGCGGTAGCGAGTAATATTTTCCAGCACCACGATGGCGTCGTCCACCACGAATCCGGTGGCGATGGTCAGGGCCATAAGCGACAGATTGTCCAGGGAGTAGCCGAACAGGTACATCACCGCAAAGGTGCCGATGATCGATGTGGTCACGGCCACGGCGGGGATAAGCGTGGCGCGGACATTACGCAGAAACCAGAACACCACCAGGATGACCAGCAGCCCCGAAATAATGAGGGACCTCTCCACATCCCGCAGGGAACCGCGTATGGGTGGAGTGCGGTCAAGGACAACCGACAAATCGATGGCTCCCGGCAGGGACGCTCCAAGCTGCGGCAAAAGACTGCGCACATTGTCCACCGTCTCGATGATGTTGGCTCCCGGCTGGCGAAAGACAATCACCATGACCGCCGGTTTACCGTTGACCAGTCCGGTGGAACGCAAGTCTTCCACCGAATCGTCGACCGTGGCCACATCGGCCAGCCTGACCACTGCTCCGTTTCGAGAGGTCACCACCAACGGCAGATAATCCCGGGCTGTACGAAGCTGATCGTTGGTTCGGACCTCCCAGCTCCTGTTACCTGAGGATACCTCACCCTTGGGCCGGTTGACGTTGGTTGCAGCAAGTACGCCCCGCACACTTTCCGGACTGATGCCGTACTTGCTGAGAGCTAGAGGATTCAACTCCACCCTCACAGCCGGCAGCGAACTCCCTCCCACGAAGACTTGGCCAACCCCCTTAACCTGGGAGAGCTTCTGTTGCAGGATGGAGGAAGCCGCATCGTACATCTGCGGTTTGCTCATGGTATCTGAAGTGAGGGCCAGAATCAGGATCGGCGCATCGGAGGGATTTACCTTGCGGTAGCTGGGGTTGCTGGTCAGGTTGGAAGGGAGATCGCCCCGCGCCGCATTGATGGCTGCTTGCACGTCCCGCGCCGCACCGTCGATATCGCGGTTCAGGTCAAATTGCATGGTGATGTTGGTGCTGCCGCGATAGCTGGTAGAGGTCATCTCGGTAACCCCGGCGATGCGACCGAACTGTCGTTCCAGCGGAGCGGCCACCGAAGTGGACATGGTCTCGGGGTCGGCGCCGGGCAATGCTGCCGAAACCGAGATGGTCGGGAAATCCACTTGGGGCAGCGGCGATACCGGCAGGAGGCGGAAGGCAATCACCCCGGCCAGCACCAATCCAAAAGTAAGCAGTGTGGTGGCAACCGGACGCCTTATGAAGGGAGCTGAGACGTTCATGATGCTGTAAGGTCGGGGCTCTTGACCGCTTCATCCGTCACCCGGCGGTTCCCTCGTCTCCGTGCCAACCGGTCAAAGGCCAGGTAGATCACCGGCGTAGTATAGAGCGTCAGTATCTGGCTGAAGATCAGGCCGCCAACGATGGAAATCCCCAAGGGGCGGCGCAATTCCGAGCCAACCCCGTGCCCCAATGCCAGGGGAAGCGCCCCCAGGAGTGCGGCCATGGTGGTCATCATGATTGGCCGGAAGCGCAGGAGACAGGCCTGGTAGATGGCTTCGTCCGGGGACTTGCCTTCATTGCGTTCGGCATCCAGGGCAAAGTCCACCATCATGATGCCGTTTTTCTTGACGATACCGATCAGGAGGATGATACCGATGATGGCGATTACGCTCAGATCGGTACGACAGACCATAAGAGACAGGACCGCCCCTACCCCGGCCGACGGCAGAGTAGAGAGGATCGTAACCGGATGGATAAAGCTTTCGTATAACACGCCTAACACGATGTAGACCGTGATCAGGGCCGCCAGGATCAGCAGCGGTTCGTTGGAGAGAGAAGCCTTGAAGGCCTGGGCCGTCCCCTGGAAACTTCCCCGGATGCTAGCCGGCAGGCCGAGGCTTTTCGTGGCTTCTTCCACCGCTGTCACCGCCTCACCCAACGCCCTGCCGGGTGCCAGGTTGAAGGAGGTCGTGACAGCAGGAAACTGCCCCTGGCGATTGATCACCAGCGGCCCGGTCGATTCCGTGGCGCGTGTGATGGTGCTGAGCGGCACTTGTCCGCCATCGGTGCTACGCAGATAGATCGATTGCAAGCCGCTGGGACCTTGGCGAAAATCCGGCTTGACCCCGAGCACCACCCGGTACTGGTTCAGTTCGGTAAAGATGGTGGAGATTTGGCGCTGACCAAAGGAATCGTAAAGCACGTCGTCAATATTCTGGGGGGTGATGCCGAAGCGGGCGGCCGTGTTGCGGTCTATATCCAGGTTGACCCGCAGGCCCAGGTCCTGCTGATCGCTGCTGACGTCACGCAGCTCGGGCCGATTCTTCATGGCTTCGACGATCCGGGGAGCCAGGATCTTCAATTCATCGGTGTTCGGATCCTCCAGGGTGTACTGGAACTGGGTACGGCTGACCTTGGCGTCCACGGTGAGGTCCTGCACCGGCTGCATGAAGAGCGTGATGCCGCTGATCCTGGCCAATTCCGGCTGGAGCCGACGAATGACCTCACTGGCGCTGGCGTCCCGTTTTTCCAGCGGTTTCAGATTTATCAGAATTCGTCCGCTATTGAGAGTCGTGTTGACCCCGTCGATCCCGATGAACGACGACAGGCTTTCCACCGCCGGATCTTTGAGAATAGTTCGCGCCAACTCCTGCTGACGTTCGGCCATGGCACTGAAGGAGATTGACTGGGACGCCTCGGAAATGCCCTGAATGGCCCCGGTATCCTGAACCGGGAAAAACCCCTTAGGTACCATCACATACAGCACGACGGTCAACAACAAGGTCCCAACGGCCACCACCAGCGTTGCGGTCTGGTGGCGCAACACCCACTGCAGCGTCCTGCCGTATGCAGCTATAGTCCTGTCAAAAAAAAGTTGTGAAACGTGGTAGAATCTGCCTTGACGTTCTTCAGGCACATGTTTGAGCAGTCGGGAGCACATCATGGGCGTAAGCGTCAGGGAGACCACAGCCGAGATCAGGATGGTGACCCCCAGAGTGACGGCGAATTCTCGAAACAGACGCCCTACCACATCACCCATGAAGAGCAGCGGTATCAGGACGGCGATCAGCGAGACGGTCAGCGACAGGATGGTAAAACCGATCTGCTGGGAGCCCTTGAGGGCTGCCTGGAGTGGCGTTTCTCCCTTCTCCACGTAACGGGAGATGTTCTCGATCATAACAATGGCGTCGTCAACCACGAAACCGGTGGAGATAGTCAGGGCCATTAGGGAGAGATTGTTCAAACTAAAACCCAGGAGGTACATGACCCCGAAGGTACCCACCAGCGACAACGGCACGGCAACGCTGGGGATGGTGGTGGCCGCAAAGTTGCGCAGGAACAGGAAGATGACCAGCACGACCAGGGCAATGGCCAACAGCATTTCGTGCTGGACGTCTCGTACCGAGGCCCTAATGGTGGTGGTACGATCAGTCAGCACCGATACCTTGACTGAGGCCGGCAACGAGGTTTGAAGTTGGGGTAGCAGTCTTTTGATCCGGTCCACGACCTCAATCACGTTGGCTCCCGGCTGGCGCTGGATGTTGAGTATTACCGCAGGGCTATTGTTGATCCAGGCCGCCTGGTTGAGATTCTCGGCGTCGTCCACCACTTCGGCCACATCGGAGAGTCGAACCGGAGCACCGTTCTTGTAGGCCACCACCAGCGGCCGGAAGTCCTTACTGGAGTAAAGCTGGTCATTGGCGCCAATGATATAGGCCTGGCGAGGGCCATCGAAGCCCCCCTTGGCCTGGTTGACGTTGGCAGCGGCAATGGAGCTGCGAAGGTCTTCCATAGTCAGGCTGTAGGAGGCCAGGGCAGTGGGATTGGCATGGACCCGCACCGCCGGACGCTGGCCGCCGCTGATGCTGACCAGGCCGACGCCGGGCAGTTGGGATATCTTCTGGGCCAGACGGGTGTCCGCCAAGTCTTCAACCTTGGGCAGCGGCAGGGAATCGGACGTAAGCGCCAGGGTCATGATCGGCGCGTCGGCCGGATTGACCTTGCTGTAGACCGGCGGATTGGGTAAATCCTTGGGCAAGAAGGTAAAACCGGCGTTGATGGCTGCCTGTACCTCCTGTTCGGCCACGTCCAGGGAGAGCTCCAGGCTGAACTGGAGCGTGATGACCGACGAGCCGTTGGAGCTGGTGGAGGTCATCTGGGTCAGACCCGGCATCTGGCCAAACTGGCGCTCCAGCGGCGCGGTGATAGATGTCGCAACCACGTCCGGACTGGCGCCGGGATAAAAGGTGCGTACCTGTATGGTGGGGTAGTCTACCTGCGGCAACGCCGCTACCGGCAGTTGTTTGTAGGCAACGGCACCGGCCAGCAGGATGGCGACCATCAGCAATGTTGTCGCCACGGGACGCAATATGAAGAGACGAGAGATGTTCATGGGTGTCCTTGAGTGAAAAAAGTCCCCCTTTGTACAAGGGGGATCCTTTTATTTCTGTCCCTCTTCCCGATGTTCGCCCGGACTTTGCGGACTTCCGGGGACAGCCGCCCCTTTAGAACCACCAAGACTCCGCTGACGGCCAGCTTCCCGGACCTCCACCTTGCTGCCCTCCCTCAGGCGTTCAGCACCGTCCACCACCACCATCTCGCCCGCTTCGAGGCCGGAGGTGACGGCGATATCGTCGCCCTGGATGACGCCAACGGTAACTGGACGAATAGTAACGGTTTTATCTGCCTTTACCAAGTAGATGTAGGTTCCCTGGGATCCGCGCTGAATGGCCGAGGCCGGGATCACGACGCTATTGCGCCGGGTCTCAACCAGCAGGCGGGCATTGACGAATTGGTTCGGGAACAGGGTGTTGTCCTTGTTGGAAAAGACCGCCTTGAACTTGACCGTACCGGTGGTCGGATCAATCTGGTTGTCGATGGTCAGGAGCTTCCCTGTGGCAAGCTTATGTTTCTGCTCCCGGTCAAAGGCATCCACCGCAAGGCTTGCCCCTGATCTGAACTTGCCGAGCACTTGGGGAAGACTGTCCTCGGGGACGGGAAATATCACCGTGATTGGCTCGAGTTGAGTAATCACCACCAGACCATTGGTGTCGCTGGCATGGATAATGTTGCCGGCGTCAACCTGGCGCAGACCGACCCTGCCGCTGATGGGCGCCGTAATCCTGCTGTAGACCAGTTGCAGTTTGGCGCTGTCTATCTGCCCCTTGTCAACCTTGACGGTCCCTTCATACTGGCGCACCAGGGCATCCTGGGTGTCCAACTGCTGTTTAGAAATGGAGTCCTGTTGCCATAAAAGCTTATATCGTTGCAGGTCGAGACGCGCATTCCTCAATAGTTCCTGGTCGTGGATCATCTGGCCTTCGGCCTGGGTCAGTTGCACCTGGTACGGCCGCGGATCAATGATTGCCAGGAGATCACCACGATTGACGGTCTGTCCCTCCTTGAAGCGCACGTCCATAAGCTGCCCGTCTATACGGGACTTAACGGTGACCGTGTTGAGGGGGGTCACGTTGCCAAGACCTGTGATATAGACGCCCACATCCGCCTTTCGAGCAGCCTGCGCTGTTACTGGCGTGGCCTGAAGAGCAGCCTTTGCCGTCGTCTGTTTGGCGGCCTCGGTTGCTTTCCCCCCCAGATACAGATACACGCCAAAGGCCACGAGTACCGCCAACGGTATGATTAGTAGCCAGAGCCGAAATCGCGGGATCGAGGAAGTGCCTTTTGATGGTACGCTGTTTGTCTCTTCTTGATGGAATTGTATGGTCATTGTCGTACCGCCTGTGCTTCCGATTTCTTCAGGTGTTCATGATTGCCTATTGCGTGTTGTGTCACGGTTTCCTCCTGCCTTATGTGCTATCCGGAGACCAAATTAGGGGCTACGGCCCTATCTTCTGCCAGCCCCGTTAATAGTTTCCCTTTGCAGCATCTTGATAGAGAGTATAGACATTTAAATGAAAACATATACGCAGATTTGTCCCTGTTTTGTAGAGATTTGTAAAGTAGCGTGAAGTTAATGGGATTTTTATCCAACCCTTGGGATCATACAAGCTTCGGCTCAGTATCCCCTCAAAAAAAAGGAAGAACTCGCCCCGAGATCCTCCGGCCTCCAGGGCGCATATGGTCTGCGCCACTTCAAAGTCAACGACGACAGATACATACCCATGGGCGAATCCCCTTGTCAATAGAGATTACCGGGGGGTTCTCTCATCCAATCATGGATGGCTAAAATTTCCGAGCGCCAAGCCTGCGAGTGCAGCTTTTAACTCTGTACATTCTCAGGGCTTCAGGGAGCCATTAATCCTGTCAACCCCAGCCTCTGTACCTGGGCGCGGTTATAGTGAAGTAAATCAAGGAATCAGTCCCGATCTTTTTCATAAATCAGACGGAGAAGCCGTTCAAAGGTTACAGCGGCAACGGGAAAAAAGACAAAGCAACCGTAAACACTCTCAACGCCATGCAGCACCCCGGCAACGATCTGGATATTTTAGTTTATTTTCAATACATTACGTTATTGTAGCCAGTGTTTGCACATGTGACGGTTGACATTAGCCCTTTCAGGAGTGAGAATGTCGTTTTGATGGAGGTTACGTGGATACCGTACTCGTTGAAATACTGGTTATTGCAATCATGATCGTGCTGAACGGCTTTTTTGCCTGTTCGGAATTCGCCATCATATCCGTGCGCAAAAGTCGTGTCGCCCAACTGGTGGACGAAGGGGACAACCGGGCGAGCCTCATCGAAGTGCTCCAGCAAGACCCTCACCGATTGCTGGCGCTGGTGCAGGTCGGTGTAACCCTGACCGGCGCCACGGCCTCGACCATGGGCGGCATTATAGCCGTGGATTATCTCCGCCCCTGGTTCCAAAACCTCGGCATCGGCTTCCTGGCCCAGACAGCCGAACCGGTGGCGGTGACAGGTATGGTGGTTATCATCTCCTACCTGTTGCTCATCCTAGGTGAGTTGGTACCTAAGGCAATCGGGTTGCAATACGCCGATGCCATCGCCCTGCGGGTCGCCCGGCCCATCAGCGTGCTGGCCCGGGTTGGCTCAGTCCTGGTCACCCTTCTCACCGTTTCCAGTAAGGCGGTGATGCGAATTTTACACATTTCCGCCAACCGGGAACCCTTCATCTCCCGTGAAGAGGTACAGCACATCGTGGCCGAGGGACACGAGAGCGGCGTTTTCAGTGAGACTGAACACGAATACATCCGGAATGTCTTCGAGTTCACCCACACCTGCGTCCGCGAGGTGATGGTCCCGCGTACGCGCATGGTGGCCCTCGACCTTTCTACGCCGCCGGAACAGGTCGTCGCCACGCTGATGGAGAACATGTACTCCCGCTATCCGGTTTACCGCGGCAGTATTGAGGAGATTGCCGGAGTGGTGCACGGAAAGGATATCCTGGGACGGCTGGTGGCGGGCAAACAGCTCGATCTGGCGGCCATCATGCTGCCGCCGGTCTTTGTGCCTGAAGGCAAGAAGGTTAACGAGCTTCTTAAAGAGATGCAGCGCAACCGTAACCAGATGGTGCTGGTAGTGGACGAGTACGGCGGCCTGAGTGGCCTGGTCACCACAGAGGACCTGATAGAGGAGTTGGTGGGAGAAATTGAGGATGAACACGACGTTGGGGAACAACCCACCATCATGCGCATGGAGGACGGCAGTCTGATGGTGGACGGCCTGCTTTCAGTATTCGATCTGGCCGAGGCCCTTGAAATCAAGCTGGACGAGGAACTCCCCTTTGAAACCGTGGCCGGCATGATTCTTCAGGAGTTGGGCCGTTTCCCGCTTAAGGGTGAGACCGTCGAATGGCACGGCTACCGGTTCCTTTGTGATGAGGTGACGCAGACCGCCGTCCTCAAGGTTCACGTCACCGCCCTGACCCCCGAACCGGCATGATGAAACGCTCCTACATCAAACTTTCCGGCATCCTGCTCTTGATCGTCGGTACCCTCGTAGTCAGCCTGGCCTTTTTTCTGCCATACCTGCTGGATATCAACGCCTACCGTGACGAGATCCTCGACTCCCTGCAAAAATCCCTCAACCGCAAGGTCGCATTCTCCCGCGGTGCGTTCAAATGGCACTTTGGCCCTTCCTTTGACTTCGAAGGCGTCACGGTTAAGGAACCGGACAACAGCACTGATTTCCTCAAGGCCGACCGCATAACGGTGAAGTTGGCCCTGCTGCCCCTGCTGGACAAACGTGTGGTGTTGCGCGACGTAGCCCTGGATGGCGCGGACATCCGCCTGGTACGGAACAAAGACGGGAAGCTGAACATCGACGATCTGCTGGCGCCGGGCAAAGAAGGCATGCAGATTCAGTTCCGCAAGGTGCAACTCAAGCGCAGTACGATCAAGTGGCACGACATGGCCGTGGGCAAAGAGGGGCTCCCGGAGGTTGCCGCCACCAATATTGCCCTGACCCTGGATCACCTTGCACGCGGCCGCAAGGGGAGCGTCAAGCTCGTCTGTGACATGCCTGCCCTATCGGGGGCTCCCGCCAAGATTACTCTGAACGGCACGGTCAGGCTTCCCGAAAAAGGCCAATCCCTGCTGGATATGGAAGTGAACGGCGACGCAGACGTCAAACAAGCCGAGATCGGCCGTTTCTGGCCTTACTTTGGCAACCACATACCTTTCGCCAATCCGGGCGGCCGCCTGGACGTCGCCACCAGCTTTAAGGGCAAACCCCGTGAATTTGCCGCTAAAGGCAAGATCCGCGTCAACAACACTGCCGTGATCTGGCCGACTATATTTCACGCCACCGTAGCTCCCCGCTTCCTTCTGGCGGAGTACGACCTGAAACTCAACGCCAAGCTGCTGGATATCAAAACCATCGACCTGAGCACCGATGGCTTCAGGATCAAGGGAAGCGTCCAACTATACGACTATGCGAGTAAAGATCCGCGCATCGTCGCCAAGGCGGCCACTCCGGGCACCTTCCGCTACGAGGATGTTAGGGGCTACGTTCCCTACGGAATCATCCCGACCGATACCAGTGACTATATCGAGAACAAGATCAAGTCCGGGATTTTCAAGCTGGATACCGGTGTGCTGGACGGACGAATCAGCCAGATCGCTCACATGGAACGGGGCGACAATTACAACACCCTTCTGATCCGGGGACCGGTTGAAAAGGCTGTCCTCAGTTACGGCCCCAAGGCGCCGACGTTCAACAACATAAAGGGCACTATCGAGTTGAAGGGGAAGAATTTCAACCTGATCGGCATGACCGGTTCCTTCGGCTCGTCACCATTCAAGTTGCAGGGCTCGATCACGGAATACAACACCGACAAACAAGGTAACTACCCGGTCCGCATGGAAATCACTCCCCGCGCCCCCGAGATAGCATGGCTGGCCAGAATCATCGGAGCAAACAAGCTCGATTTCAACGGCAACTCCAACCTTGTCCTGACCGGCAGCGGCCACTATTCAGCCTACCGGCTGGACGGCGAGTGGGATCTCAAACAGGCGAACTATACCTTTCCCGGTGCTATCCGTAAACCGGCGGGTATGGCAAACCACTTGGCCTTTAGTTCGACCCTCCCACCGGGCGAGGTCAAGCTGACCAGCCTGGCCTACACCCTGCCGCCCCTCAGCGTCTCCGCAAATGCCCTGTTGAGATACGCCAATAAACCGTATCTCGGTTTCGATGTGCAGACTAACTCGTTTTTGTTAAGCGATGCACTCCCCATCATGCCCATGTGGCAGCAGTACCACCCGCGGGGGAGGGTCCAGGCCCACATCCGCGGCAGCGGGAACCCCGAAGACTTTTCGGCCATGGATTATTCCGGCAGTATTGCCCTGAACGCATTTTCCTTTCTGCCCAACCCAAAACTGAAACCGGTCAGCGGCATCAACAGCACGATCACCTTCCAAGGCAACAGCCTGGAGACCTCCAGCATGAATGCCCGTTACGGCGACTCGCTCCTCCACCTGCGCGGCCGGGTCAAAAGCATGAAGAATGCCGAGGCCGAGATTACCTTGTCATCACCCCAGTTCTTTCTGCGCGACCTCAACCTCTCACCGGCCAAAGCAGCCAATACGAGCATCCGCCGCCTGCATGCCGTTTTGGCCATCGGGGACGGCAAATATGCCATCAACCGTCTGTCCGGGCTCTTTAATGCGTCCAATTTCAGCGTCAGCGGCGATTACATCACAGGGGCTGCCCCAACAGCCAATCTGGCGTTCAGTTCATCCTATCTCGACCTTGACGACCTGTTCCAACTCGCCAAACTCTCCGAACAGGGGGGCGAAGAAAAACAAACTCCATCACCCTTGAATCTGAATCTCAAACTGAATGCCGATGCGGGAAAATACGAAAAAGTTCCCTACTCAAGACTAAGTGCGTCCCTGCACCAGGAAAACGGCATTCTCTATGTTCAGGGGTTGGAAGCCGGGCTGTTTAACGGCAAGGTTACCGCAAAGGGACGTATTGCGCCGGGAACCGGCCAGGATCGGCGCTATGACATTAACTTCGGCATCGAGCGGGTCAATGCGGAGCCCCTTTTGCAGGCGTTGAACGTGAGCAAGGAGGTAACCGGAACCTTAAAACTGTCCGGCGACCTGACCGCCCGGGGGGCAACCCTTGCGGACCTCAAGAAAACAGCACTCGGCAACGTAAAACTGAAACTGGAAAAGGGCACCCTGCGCAAGTTCAACGTGCTCTCCAAAATGTTCTCGATCCTCAACGTGTCCCAACTGCTCAAATTCCAGCTCCCTGACATGGTGTCGGGCGGTATGCCCTATAACGACATTCACGGCAGCTTCGCCTTCAGCGACGGCAGCGTTGCAACGCAAAATCTTTTCATCAACAGCAATGCCATGAATATCTCGGTCATCGGCACGGCGGACATGGTAAATGAGGACCTCAATTTCACCATCGGTGTCCAACCGCTCCAAACCGTGGACAAGATCGTCAACCGTATCCCGGTGGTGGGCTGGCTGCTGACCGGCAAAGGAAAATCGGTAGTAACTGCCTATTTCGAGGCCAAGGGCAAATGGTCCGACCCGCAGGTGAGCGCTATTCCGGTCAAGTCCATGGCCAAAGGAGCCCTGAATATCTTCAAGCGCGTCTTTGAGCTGCCGGTGAAGTTGTTTACGGATACGGGAGAGGTCATACTGGGGCAATAGAAGATCCACTGCGGCGCTGATCTGCGGTGTTGCTACCTGCTCGAAGACTCAACGTACCGAGGGCTGCATCTCGCCTTCTTGCTCGCCACAGCCTCCTCACTACGATTTTATCGACCTGCAAGGCGCAGCCCTTCTGTCCCCTCGGGTCAAAAAAGGGCAGAAGGACGCGTAAGATTCGCTCCTGTCAGGACTTGCAGTGACGTGGTAGATTAGTAGATGGCGTAATTGGCAGGGTCTGAAAAGATCTCTTTCAGCAGCAGGTTGTTGAGGTGATGACCGGTCTTGTTGGCCTCCACTTTGCCGAGGATGCGGTAGCCGCTGGTATACAGGTCGCCGATCAGATCCAGGATTTTGTGGTTCACCAGCTCCTTTTTGTACCGCAGGCCGTGGGGGTTGACGATGCTGTCCTCCCCGATTGCCACGGCATTGTCCAGGGTCGCACCTTTTGCCAATCCCGCTTTGCGGATTGCTTCAAGCTCTTCGATGAAGCCGAAGGTGCGGGAGTTGATGATCGAGAAAGCATTCTCTACGTCCGTGACCCGTTTTTTCTGTTTTCCCACCGGTGACCGGAACTCGATGGACATGGTGATTTCCAGGGTATTGAGCGGCTTGACCCGCAGGAATGCGTCGTTGCGGCTGACCTCCACCGGGCGGAGCACCTTCAGATAGACGCCGTTTTCCGGGAACTCGTAGACACCTGCCTTCCACATACCCTGATAAAACTCCCAAGCCGAGCCGTCCATGATAGGCACTTCGGGTCCGTCAATATAAACCAGGCAGTTGGTGATGCCGGAGAAATAAAAGGCCGCCATCAGGTGTTCGATGGTGGAAACCGATGCGCCCTCCTTGGCGATCAGTGTCGAGAGGCGCGTGTCGGCCACCATGTCGTAGCGGGCCGGAATCATCTGGCCGTTGATGACAAAGGCTATGCCAAACTCGCGACGGGGAAGGAACTCCAGGTTGACCGGTTGGCCGGTATGAAGGCCTATCCCGGTAATCTTGAAAATACGGTTGATGGTTGTCTGACGTTTGATCATTGCTTGACTTTCTTGGGTTTATTGCACAACGGCACGTACGATCCCTCCTCGCTGGGGAAAGCTACTCTGCCTCTCTCCAGCAGACTGAGGCGCGGGAAGGCGGGGGTCAGCCGCTAATCTTCTTCTTCAACGCCTCATGTTCCTCTGCCAGGGCGGCGTACTTTCTCTCCAGTTCGCGAATTTGATCGAACAGACAGGAGATGGCCGTGGCCTCCGGGTCGGGCAATTGGCCGTGCTGCAGGTCGGGGCGGGCTTCTTCCTTCTTTTCCTGGGCCATGACCACCCGGCCGGGGATGCCGACCACCGTGGCGTTTTCCGGGACCTCCTTGACCACCACCGAGTTGGAACCGATCTTGGCCCCCTTGCCCACGGTGAACGGTCCCAGCACCTTGGCCCCCGAACCGATCACTACATTGTCGCCCAAAGTCGGATGGCGCTTCACCTTGTCCCAGGTTACCCCGCCCAAGGTCACGCCGTGGTACAGGGTCACGTTATCTCCGATCTCGGCCGTTTCGCCGATCACCACTCCCATGCCGTGGTCGATAAAAAACTTGCGGCCGATCTTGGCGCCGGGGTGGATCTCGATGCCGGTCAGAAAACGGCCGGCGTGGGAGGTAAGACGCCCCAGAAAGAAAAACTCGCGGACCCAGAACCAGTGGGCAATACGATATATCCAGAGGGCATGCAGGCCGGGATAGCAGAAGATGATCTCCATGACATTGCGGGCGGCCGGGTCGCGCTCAAAGACGGAATTTATATCCTCGCGGAGGTTCTTGAACATGGTAAAAACTCCCATGCAAACAGTGGAAAATAATAGTATAGGATTAGCATAGCCCCACTAAATCTGTCAATTTTTATCACCGGTTGCAACCCAAACTTAGCTCTCGACAAAGGGCGAGCTTTTCACTAAGATGCGCTCATTGTTTCTTGTATACAACACACATTCCAGATGTGCCCAAACATATAACCAAAGCCGCATTTCCCGGCAACGAAAGGAGAATCAGCGCATGTCCACCAAACCGTTCGTCTATCAGGAACCCTTCCCGCTTGCCAAGGATGAAACCACGTACCGCAAGATCGAGGGAAGCGAAAAGTACGTCGAGTTGGCCGAGTTTGCCGGCAAGCAGGTCATCAGGGTTTGCCCTGAGGCACTCACCATCCTGGCCAATGAGGCCATGCGGGATGTTTCATTCCTGCTGCGCCCAGCCCACAACGAGCAGGTGGCCAAGATCCTCTCCGACCCCGAAGCCTCCCAGAACGACAAAGGTGTTGCCATGGCGTTTCTTCGCAACGCCGAAATCTCGGCCCAGTTCGAGCTTCCGGTCTGCCAGGACACCGGTACCGCGACGGTCGTCGCCAAAAAAGGCCAGCAGGTCTGGACCGGCGTCAAGGACGAGGAATGGCTGTCCAAGGGGGTCTATAAGACCTACACCGAAGAGAACCTGCGCTACTCCCAGACCGTGGCCCTGGATATGTACAAAGAAGTCAACACCGGCACAAACCTGCCGGCCCAGATCGACATCATGGCCACCGACGGCGACTACTACAAGTTCCTGTTCATGGCCAAGGGGGGCGGCTCGGCCAACAAGACCATGCTGTTCCAGGAGACCAAGGCTCTACTCACCCCGGGCAAGCTGGAAAAATTCCTGGTCGAAAAGATGAAATACCTGGGCACCGCCGCCTGTCCCCCCTACCACATCGCCTTCGTCATCGGCGGCACCAGCGCCGACGCCTGCATGAAGGCCGTCAAACTGGCCACCGCCAAAGACCTGGACGGCCTCCCCACCCAAGGCAACGAGCACGGCCAAGCCTTTCGCGATCTGGAGCTGGAGGCAAAACTCCTTGAAGCAGCCCAGAAACTGGGCATCGGCGCCCAGTTCGGCGGCAAATACTTTGCCCACGACGTGCGTGTCGTCCGTCTGCCGCGTCACGGGGCATCCTGTCCGGTCGGCATGGCGGTCTCCTGCTCGGCAGACCGCAACATCAAGGCCAAGATCACCAAGGACGGCCTCTTCGTGGAGGAGATGGACCGGAACCCCGGCCGCCTGATTCCCGAACAATACCGCGGCAAGCACGGCCACGGCGTCAAGATCGATCTGAACAAACCCATGAAGGAAATCCTGGCCGAACTGACCAAGCATCCGGTCTCTACCCCGCTCCTGCTGAGCGGTACTATCGTGGTGGGCCGCGACATCGCCCACGCGAAGTTCAAAGAGATCATGGATAGCGGCAAGCCCCTGCCCGAATATCTGCTGAAGCACCCCATCTACTACGCAGGCCCGGCCAAGACCCCGGCAGGCAAGGCCTCCGGTTCCTTCGGCCCCACCACTGCCGGTCGCATGGACTCCTATGTGGACGAGCTCCAGTCCAAGGGCGGCTCGCTGATCATGATTGCCAAGGGGAACCGCAGCCAGCAGGTCACCGACGCCTGCAAGAAATACGGCGGGTTCTATCTCGGCTCCATCGGCGGCCCGGCCGCAGTCCTGGCCGAGGAAAACATCAAGAAGGTCGAGTGCATCGATTTCCCGGAACTGGGAATGGAAGCGGTCTGGAAGATAGAGGTGGAGGACTTCCCGGCATTCATCCTGGTGGACGACAAGGGGAACGACTTCTTCAAACAGCTCGGTTTGTAGAAATTATTGCGCCGGCAGCGCGAATGGCCACGGGAAACCGTGGCCATTCGGCGTTTGCGACAGTGCTGTTTTGCGCTATCAAAACCCTGTGATCGGAAGGCCCCCTCTTCCTGCCTGGTTGCCTTTACGAGCTTTGTCTAAGCTCCCTCACCGCCTCTTATACGTCCCCATCAGTTCCCCCTTACCCAAAATATGCCCCTGCATGGCCCGTTCCAGATCGCCCTTGGTGGTGGAGTTGCCGAGGTGCAGCGTGATATCCAGCGCATAAACCCTGAAAAAATAGCGGTGCGTTCCGGACGGCGGACAGGGGCCGCCGTAGCCGGTGCGGTGCCAATCGTTTTTCCCCTGGACGGCCTGGGGCGGCAGACTGTTCTCGGGGATCTCCCACGTCCGGGGCGGGATGTTCCACACTACCCAGTGAACCCAGTCCCCCATGGGCGCATCCGGGTCGTCCATGATTAGCGCCAAACTCTGGGCTGTAGACGGCACCTTGGCGATGATAAGGGATGGGCTGGTGTCGTTCCCGTCGCAGGTGTGGCGGGCCGGTATGGCGCCTCCTTGGCTAAAGCCCGGACTCGTAATGGTCAATGTCTCCATCCTGCGTATCTCCTTCCCTTCAGCGGCTGCATACAGAAGCACCCAAAAAACTGCCGGCAGCAGCGCCATCGTCAAACGCTTCATCCCGCTACGCCGCCCTACCCTCACAGCTTGTAACCGATGGTGCGCAACAGATTACGGCGTTCCTGACGCTCTTCGTCCGATTCCACCCCTTTGGGGGCAAAACCGTCGATCACTCCCAGGATGCCCCACCCTTGGAGGGTTGATGCGACGATAACCTGGAGCGGATTTGCCGTGGCACAGTAAATCTGGCAGACCTCCGGGCAGTTCTTCACCTGGTTAAGGATATTAATGGGATAGGCGTCCCTCAGCAGGATGCAGAAGACATGACCGGCGCCTATGGCCTTGAGGACGGTCACGCATGCCCTGATCAGCCCGTCGTCGTTCCCCTCGGACCGGATCAGACAAGGGCCGGACGCCTCGGTGAAGGCAATGCCGAAGCTAGCCTGGGGTACCGTGGTGGCGACAACCTCGTACAGATCTTCGGCGGTTTTGATGAAATGGGTCTGACCGAGAATGATGTTGCATCCTTCGGGGTAATCGATCTTGACGTCATGAATCTCCAGTTGCATACGCCCTCCTCTTCTGTGCCCTATCCCGCCGGGCGGTTCGATACCGGTCCGTTGTCTCTCCCGTTATGAAGGTGCCCTTCGGGCGCTTGGATGAATTTTACCACGGTTTGCATGAATTTCCCGGAGAGCCGTCGCAACCTTTGGGAAGGACAACGACTGCCATTCTGTGGTAATATCTCATTCCCCGATTAACAACAAGGAGTAACCATGCGCATATGGATTGATGCCGACGCCTGCCCACGGGTCATCAAGGAGATTGCCTTTCGCGCCTCCGAACGCCTGGAGATTCCGGTCTCCCTGGTGGCCAACACCAGCCTTGCCAAACACCATTCCCGTTTGATTGATTCGGTGGTGGTAAGCGAGGGGTCCGACGTTGCCGACGACTACATTGCCGAACATGCCGCACCGGAAGACGTGGTCATAACCGCCGACATCCCGCTGGCAGCCCGAATCGTCGCCAAAGGCGCGGTGGGGATTGATCCGCGGGGAGAGATCTACACCGAGGAGAATGTGGGTGAGCGCCTCTCCATGCGCGACCTGATGATGGAACTGCGTGGTGCGGGCGTGGTACAGGGAGGACCGGCTCAGTTCGGGGCAACGGACCGCCAGCGCTTCGCATCCTCTCTGGACAGCCTGCTGACCCGTATGGCCAAGGGGAGGAAACATATCCAGCACTAGCACTACTGGTGCGCCCCCCTAACCTCGCCCGCCGCGGAAGGCAATTATTCTGTGTTTGACACGGAACGAGAATTATCGATTGCCGTTGAGACGCTAATAATGATATAAAAACCTATCACCTGAACCACAGGGATTATCCTGTGGTTTTTTTATTTGTTTGAAAGGAACCGATACACATGATCACCGCTTCAAACATTGCCCTCTCTTACGGCAAGCGCGTCCTGTTCAAGGACGTGAACATCAAATTCACTCCGGGCAACTGTTATGGCCTGATCGGGGCCAACGGCGCCGGCAAGTCCACCTTTCTCAAGATTCTCTCGGGCGAGATCACCCCGGACAAGGGGGAGATCACGATCGGCCCCCGCGAGCGCCTTGCGGTGTTGCGCCAGGACCAGTTTGCCTTTGACGAGGAGACGGTGTTCAACACCGTCATCAGAGGACATGAGCAGCTTTACAAAGTCATGGTTGAACGTGAGGCGATCTACGCCAAGGCCGATTTCAGCGAGGCGGACGGTGTCCGCTCTGCGGAACTGGAAGCCGATTTCGCCGAGATGAACGGCTACGAGGCCGAATCCGAGGCGGCGGTGCTGCTGAATGGACTGGGCATACCCGAGGAACTGCGCCACAAGAAGATGAAGGAATTGGAGGGCGGCGACAAGGTACGCGTCCTGCTGGCCCAGGCCCTGTTCGGCAACCCGGACGTGCTGCTTCTGGACGAGCCAACCAACAACCTAGACCTGAAATCCATCTCCTGGCTGGAGGATTTCCTGTTCCGTTTCCCCAACACCGTGATTGTGGTCTCCCATGACCGCCACTTTCTCAACCAGGTTTGCACGCACACCGCCGACATTGACTTCGGCCGTATCCAGGTCTACGTGGGTAACTACGATTTCTGGTACCACGCCAGTCAGTTGAACCTAAAGCAGCGCCAGAACGAAAATCGCAAAGTATCCGAGAAGGCCGAAGAGTTGAAGGCATTTATCCAGCGTTTCTCCTCCAATGCCTCCAAGGCAAAGCAGGCCACATCTCGCAAGAAGTTGCTGGACAAGCTGACCTTGGAAGAGATGCCGGTTTCGTCGCGCAAATACCCCCATGTCATGTTCAAGGCCGAGCGCCCCTGCGGTGACATCATCCTGGAAATATCCGGTCTCACCAAGGAGATAGACGGGGTCAAGGTACTGGACAACCTGGACCTGATCGTGCGCAAAAACGATAAAATCGCCTTTGTAGGCGGCAACACCCTGGCCCGCACCACCCTCTTCCAGATCCTGTCCGGCGAGCTTGAACCGGACAGCGGTTCCTTCCGCTGGGGCGTAACCATCACCACATCCTATTTCCCCAAGGAGAACAGCAGCTATTTTGAGAAGGACCTGAGCCTGATCGACTGGCTGGGTCAGTATTCGCCCCCCACCGAGGGGGAAACCTTTGCCCGTGGCTTCCTGGGGCGGATGCTCTTTTCCGGCGACGAAGCGACCAAGAAAACCTCGGTCCTCTCCGGCGGTGAGCGGGTGCGCTGCATGTTGTCCCGCATAATGCTCTCGGGCGCCAACGCACTGATCCTGGACGAACCGACCAACCATCTGGACCTGGAGTCGATTACCGCCCTGAACGACGGGCTCATTGCCTTCCCTGAGGTGGTTTTGTTCGCTTCCCACGACCACGAGTTCGTTTCCACCATCGCCAACCGGATTATCGAGATCACCCCCGGCGGCGTAATCGACCGGGTAATGGGCTTCGACGAATATCTTGAGAGCGATGATGTGATACGGGAACGGGACGAGCTGTACCACGGCCATGCTGAACTGACCCTGTAAAACTTCCTACACATGTATGATACCTACCCGCCCCGCCGGCATTCGTCAGCGGGGCGTTTTCATACCCATACAAAATACGTTTGCATCCATTTCATATCATGGCAATATACTCTTCATGACTGCATGGTGATGGACATGCCGCGACAGTAATTTCACAGGAACGGAAACCAAAAATGACAGACAACGACACCCTGGAACAACCGAATGCAGAAGAAATGGAAGGCGAGAGTTTTGCCGATATGCTCGAACAGAGCATGAAGCAGAAGGGTAGCCGGCTGGAGCCGGGACAGAAGGTAACGGCGCGAGTACTGAAGGTCGGCAGCGAATGGATTTTCATCGATACCGGCCATAAGGGCGAAGGGGTCGTCGATGCAAAGGAATTCCAGAATCTGGATGGTAATGTCACGGTCAAGGATGGCGACAGTATCGCCGCTTACTTTCTCTCATCAAGCCACGGCGAAATGCGCTTTACCACCAGGGTCGGCGGAGGCGCGTCAGGCAGCGCTCAACTGGAGGAGGCCTACCAAGCAGGTGTGCCGGTAGAAGGAGTGGTGGAGAAAGAGATCAAGGGAGGATACGAAATCAAGCTGGCCGGCACGACCCGCGCCTTCTGTCCATTTTCCCAGATTGCACTCCGCCGCACCGACGACCCGACGGCGGTCATCGGGACCCGTCTGGCGTTCCGCATCACTGCCTATGACGAGAAAGGCCGTAACATCGTCGTCTCCCGCCGCGTATTGCTGGAAGAGGAGCAGCGCAGACTCAGGGAAGAAGCCGCGGCCGGCATCAGCGAAGGCGTGACCGTCACCGGCACGGTCACCTCCCTGCAGACCTTCGGCGCTTTTGTGGATATCGGCGGCCTGGAAGGACTGATCCCCATCTCCGAGGTCGGCTGGAGCAGGGTCAAGGAAGTGAGTGATGTTCTGAGTGTGGGCCAACAGGTTAAGGTGGTGGTCAAGGCCATCGACCGGGAGAAAGAGCGCGTATCCCTGAGCCTTAAGGACACCCTCGCCAATCCGTGGGACTTGGCGTCTCAAACCTATCCCGAGGGATCGTTCCATAGCGGTGTCGTTTCGCGTCTGGCCCCTTTCGGCGCCTTCGTCACCCTGGCCGATGGAATCGACGGGCTGATCCACATTTCTAAGCTGGGAGGGGGCAAGCGCATCCTCCACCCGCGCGAGGCGGTCAAGGAGGGCGAAACCATTGAGGTCAAGGTAGAGAGCGTTGACCGCACCGAGCGCCGCATCTCCCTGAGCCTGGCCGGTGCGGCTCGCGCCGCCGAAGAGGAGGAGGCGACCCTGGCCGATTTCCGTCGTCAGGCGGACGAGGCGCCCAAAGGGATGGGAACCTTTGGAGACTTGCTGCGGGCCAAAACCCAGAAAAGCAAGAAGTAATGCTGGAACGCCGCACGACCTTTGCGGCTTCCCGCTTACGGTATCCCGCGTGAACACCCCACCCAAAGCCGCAGGCGCACCGGGGCAAAGACGATAGACACGTTTCGTTGCCCCTTGGTACGCCTGCGGTGACTGCGAGAGCCTCGCAAAAAACTTTTTAAATCTTACCGAATGCACATTTTGCGGCTTCTGGGTAAGCGTTAGTTATATGTTATGGGCAAAAAAATACCGTTGACAAGTTTGGCTAAAACATATAGTTTAATATTAAACAATATGACATTAAGCAATTATTTGGGAAGATCGTATGAAACCGACTAACACTACAACCCATCGCGCCCTGAACACCTACACCAAGCTTATGCGCGCAGCAGAATCGGTAACCAGTCGCGTTGGACGCACCATGGGGGCATCCGATCTGACCATCAGCCAGTTCGGAGTGCTGGAGGCACTCTTGCATAAAGGCCCCCTGTGCCAACGGGACATCGCGGCCAAAATACTTAAGAGCACCGGCAACATAACCCTTGTCATCGACAACCTGGAAAAGAGAGGCCTGGTACGGCGTGAACGCACCAACGAGGATCGGCGTTATCTGACCATTCAACTCACCGAGCATGGACTGGAGTTGATCCAAGACGTCTTTACGAGGGTTGAGGCGGCCATTGTAGAGGAAATGCAGGTACTGACCAACGATGAGCAGGAGGCCTTGGGTGGCCTGTGTAAAAAGCTCGGCATACGTGAAGGGAGGAGATAGGGCAGACAAAAAAATTTGTTTTTATAGTTAGACATCAAATCACATCAACTTAAACTATTTAATCTGCTTACACTGAAAGGAGCAACATCATGAAACGCACTATCACCGCCATCAGCACTATCATCACCCTGGCCCTGCCCGGGCTTGCAGCAGCTTCCAGTTGGACCATCGATCAGGACCATTCCAATGTCGGCTTCAAGGTCAGACATCTGATGGTGAGCAACGTAAAGGGCGAATTCCGAAGCTTCAACGGCACACTGGAAATCGACGACAAAGACGTAACCAAGTCAAAAGTTGCCGTAAACATCGAAACCCCTTCCATCACAACCGGTGTAACCAAACGGGACGACCACCTGAAAAGCCCTGACTTCTTCGATGTGGCCAAATACCCGACCATGACCTTTGTCTCAAAAAAGGTCAAAAAAGCCGGTAACGACAAACTGAAGGTCTATGGCGATCTTACCCTGCACGGTGTAACAAGGGAAGTGGTCCTCGATGTGGAAGGCCCAACCAAAGCCTACAAAGATCCTTGGGGTAATATCAAACGCGGCGTTAGTGCAACGACGAAAATCAACCGAAAGGATTTTGGTTTGACCTGGAACGCCGCCATTGAATCCGGCGGCGTGGTGGTTGGCGATGAAGTGACGATTGCCCTGGAAGTGGAATTGCTGCAGAAAAAATGACGTCGGACCAATCGTAGGATGCAACAACTAACAAGCCGACAGGGGTGCCGGATACGATCCTCGTCTCCGACGCCCTTCGCGGTTTGCACGAGGTAAAACGACATGAAACCCACACTACCAGCACTGTTCATATCACACGGGGCTCCCACTCTGCTCACGGACCCGGGGCCTACCCGCAACTTCTTGGCCGCACTTGGTGCCGGCATGGAACGTCCTCGGGCAATCGTTTGCATCTCGGCCCACTGGACCACCCGTGTTCCTGCTGTTATCAGCACTCCGTGGCCGGAACTTATCTACGACTTCGGCGGTTTCCCCGACGAACTCTACCGCATGACCTACCCCGCGCCGGGCGATCCGATACTTGCCGAACGCATCACCCTGCTGCTGGAGAATCAGGGCATAGACGCAGGTCTGGATAAGACACGAGGATTCGATCACGGGGTCTGGGTGCCGCTCAAGCTGATGTATCCGGAAGCGGATATACCGGTGGTAGAGTTAGCGGTGCAGCCGCATCTGGGGCCAGCCCATCACGCAGCGATAGGGGCCGCACTTTCTCATTTGCGCGAGGAGGGGGTGCTGATCCTGGCCAGTGGCTCGGCGACGCACAATCTCAGGGACTTTTTCGGACGCGCCGTTGGCTCGCCACCTCTGGAGTACGCCAGGGAGTTCGATGACTGGCTCAGCGAGGCCGTGGCCGCGAATGATCGGGAGTCGCTACTCGGTTACATGAAAAAGGGACCCCACGCCCCAAACAACCACCCGACACCGGAACATTTCTTGCCGTTGTTTGTCGCCATGGGGGCTGGGGACAACGGGCGGGTGTTGCACAGGGCCTTTACCTACGGGGTAATCTCCATGGCGGCCTTTGCCTGGGAATGAGGGCAGAGAACGGCTCTGCGGAATAGATAACGCAATTTATCCCAGACTGCTGATCCTGACCACGTTTATGTCGGCACCTAGGACGCCGGCTGCCCGGCCCGTACTATCTAGGAGAGGCACCGCGATGGTGCAACAGAACGCCCCGGTTGCCGCCGACCGGTACAGCTCCGAAATATAGGTGCTCCCACTCTCCATCGCCCCCCTGAACCAGGGGCGGTTTTCCCACATTTTGGCAAAAGCTTCTGAACCGTAGGCGGGGTCGCCAGCCGACAGGCTATCTGCGGCAATATTCGAGGTAATCTGGCGACCAGAGGCATCGGTAATATAAAAGAGTTCAACAAAGGGGTTACGGCGGATGGCGTCGCGCAACTCACGCTCCTGACGGCTGCGATCCATGGAGCGAAGCGCCTCTTCTTTTGCAATCCGCTCCACGGCCTTGGCTGCGCTGTAGTGGGCGGTAAGACGGAACGCCCCCAGCAACAAAAGAAGATTATCGGTTGCGGAACCGATGGTGGTAACCTCATCCATGACCTTGGCGGATACGGACGAGAGCGTTCCCGACATGCGTGAAGTCGACTCTATGGAGGCCGAAACCTGGGCTGTCGTGACACTCTGCTGCTCCACAGCGGTTGCAATCTGGGTCACTTGACCTTTGACCTGCTCGAACGAATCGGTAATCAAGTGTAGTGAGTTTTCCATCTCCTCGATCTTGGCACGGGCATTCGCCACCTCCTGCGAGGCGTCCTTCATCGCTGTCCCGGTCTTGTGAGATTCACGTTGTACAGCCGAGATCTTCTCCGCAATCTGTGCCGTGGCGGCTATGGTACGAGCCGCCAGATTGCGTACTTCATCCGCAACTACGGCGAATCCCCGGCCGTGTTCTCCGGAACGGGCTGCCTCAATGGACGCATTAAGCGCCAACAGATTGGTTTGGTCGGCAATGTCGTTGATCACCGAGACGATATCACCAATCTCACCGACGCTCCTGTTCAGCGCCCCTATACCTCCTGCCAGATCATCCGTTGCCGTGCCAACCCTGGCCGCCGCCTCTACGGCGCGCCCCGCTGTTTCCTTGCCGCAGCTCACGATTTCCATGGCACTCACGGAGGTATCTGCCGCCAGGGAGGCGTTTCGGGCAATCCCGGCAATGGTTTGGGACATCTCTTCGGCCGCTGTTGCAATGGCGTGCGCCTCATTCTGCTGCTGGCCGGCGCTGGCAGCGCATTGTTCGGCAGCCCCCTGCAGGTTGACGGTCGATGAAAAGAGCCGGCCTGATGCTGCAATGATCCTCATCAACGTCTGGTCAAGAAAACCTGACATCTCTCTCAGCGACTGCGTCAGACTCCCGGCTTCGTCTGTGACCGGCTCAATGAAAGCACCCCGGATATGCCCCCGGGCAATCTCCGTCACCTGTTCAAGATGCCCTTCGAGAGTTTTCTCCAAACGGCCGACAAGGAAAACCATGACCGTAACGAGTCCCATCAGCCAGACGACTGTCCAGGCAACGGCCGTCATCAGCAGGGTTCCCAGCGCATGTATGGAAATAAGACCGGACAACCGTAGGGCGCTATGGGTAATGAAACCGGCAAGAAATACGATATTCACGAGGATGACAGGGAGGATGATGCGGGGTTTCAGCCGGTGCGACATTGCAGCTTCTCCTTCGTTGGGGAAGTATGAAATTTTCATTAAAATGCAATATCAGGACCAAACTGCAACTAGCTGAAAAAATGTTGAAATATCCTCTCGAATCCAGTCATAGTGCCGCATTACTGGGCATTACGATCAAATAGTATGCATAGTTGCCCGATGTGCGCAGAACAGGAACGTATCAATTCAAAAAACAGGACAGGCCGCTTTTTCTGAAAAGCGACCCGTCCTTATCCATGTCTATTGTTTTCCATTGTTTATGTGCCTTGGAGTACTACTCCATCCGCATGTAAAGAATCTCCTCGGTGCGTTGTTCGGTCTATCGTCGATGCGGATACGCGAACGGACCACAACGGAACAGCCAGCGGATTCTATTTCGTTTTGGCGGGGGCAAGGCTCTTCAGGTAGGCAACCAGGGATGTAAGGTCGGGAGAGCCGGACGCCAGGGCTTTCCCCTTGAGGGCTTTTACAATGCACTGGTTTGCGATCTTCTCAAGTTTTTTCTGTCCAGAGGCAGCAGCCTTTTCCAAGCCATTGCCATCTGGGTGACAACTGGCGCAACTTTTGCCGTTTGTCCCCAAGGCCGTGCTGTTAAACAATTCCTTGCCCCGGTCAGCGGAAGGCTGACCAGCCGCCAGCACCAAACTTGCCGAAACAGCCAACATGGTGAAAGTAGCCAACGATGTCTTCATGGTGCTCCTCCTCGATTGAGATAGATTCTTCTCAAGAGATGCTACCGGGGAAGTCAGGTTTGTCAAATTGCTCCTCAATACGCAGAAAGGGCAGAAATGCCCTGCGAATGCGCCAAGACAGGCGTATACATATTTGCCGCAGACACCGGTTTGGCATACAGTGTACCAGGTTTGCACACTTAGATTAAAAGGAGATTTACCATGCAACGCTCTTACGCACGAATTTTACTCGCTGCGCTGTTTGCTCTGACCGCAGCGACCGCCTGCACTAAGAATGACGCTAACAGACCGGTGGAAAAATCCCCGGAACAGACGGTAGCCCCTGAACAGAAGCTGACCGGAGAACAACTTTTCAAAACCAAATGCGCCCAATGTCATAAGGTCAATAATCAGGGCGGCGTGGTCGGCCCCGATCTAACAGCCATCGCCTCCCGGAAAGATGCTGCCAGTCTCCAGGATTTCCTCAAGGACCCCAAAAAACAAAACCCCTCTACTGCCATGCCGTCCTTCGCCGATTTGCCTGCCGATGACCTCCAAGCTCTTGTAGGCTACCTGGGTAGTCTCAAGTAGTTCACCCTTTTCTACTTACCCGGATATCACAAAAGGTTAGCCTGATGGCTAACCTTTTGTGACATATATCCATAGGACTTTCGCCGAGGACCGAGCTATTCTCTCCCCGAGCGAATCTTGTGCTTCCTTCTTGGCTGGACCCGGACGTTCTGCGGCGGCGCTTCGGCCGAACGGATAATCGGTTGCATAACGGGATTCGACGGAACCGTTTGGGGTTGCGGCGGAGATTGCGAAGGGGCCATTGGCTGCGTCGTGGCCGTTGATGCCCCCCCAGCCTGGGCCGCCTCAATATTCAGAGGCTTTGCCTTGACCTTGTAGCGCACGGGGATATCATATTCCTTGTTGGTGTAGTGGGCTATCCCCCGTGAATCCTTCCAGGTATAGATATCAGCTTGAGCCCTTGACGCCAGCATCAGCAATATGATCACCAGCAATCGTTTCATGGCCTGGTCCCTCTTTGCTAACCGCGTTATATATCCCTTATGCCGCATCAATGGCCCATCCTGAGGGCGACAGCTACGAAAGCCGACCACCCGAGCACACCCACCGTCGCACCGGCGCACAGCAGGGCCACAAGCCGATGGGAGGCGTTCTCCCGATTCCGCTCCTCATACCCCAGGAGCATCCCCAGAATGGCCCCGCCCACAATGCCACCGCCATGAGCCCAGTTGTTGATACCAGGCATGATGAAACCAAATAGCATCAAGCTGAATACCCAACCGCTCACCTCCCGGAACACCATACTGCCATACGCTCCACCGCGGCTGCGGCCATAGTAGAGCAGCGCACCGATCAGGCTGCAAATGGCCCCCGAGGCGCCGATGGTAAAGGAAACCCCGGCCAGGTAGGAGATCAGGTAGCCAAAGATACCCCCCAGGGTATAGATGATGAACATGCGGCTTGGTCCGTACTCCTGATTGACCCAAGGGGCGATCTGGCGTAACGCGAGCAGGTTGAAAACCAGATGCAGGATACCACCATGCAGATAGTTGGCGGTAAGCAGCGTCCAGAAACGGCCGTACCCATCGATGGGAACCGTTCCCGTGGCACCCAGCAATATCAGACTCATCTGATTTGGACTGAGGACGGCCAGCGGACCGGAAGCGCCCCCCCGCCCCATACCAAGAAGGATGGAGAAGGCATAGACGATTATATTTACCGTGATGATGGCCTTGACCAGCCAAGCCCCGTCAAGCCCGCCCCGGGTCCAGGCCGCAGGCCGCCACCAAGCGCTGGAACGTTGCGCTCCACACCAGGAACACACGGTTTCGTCGCTGCCGATCAACCGCCGGCAGCGAGGGCATAGCATTGCCTTTTGCGTCATTATGGTAGCTCCATCGATGATTTCTTTTTCCGTCCCACCTGGTCGGCGTGAGGTCAAAGCGCCCCCAACACCTTCAACAGATGAGGCACCATCTGCTTTTTACGCGACATTACCCCTTTCAGCTCATACAGGCGCGATTCCAACTGGGGATACCCCATGATATGGGCCAGTTCGTTCTTTCCCTCCACCAGGAAAAGCGTGCTTTCGGTGTAGATGTCAGTCACCATGAGACCCGCCATGTGCAGTCCTTCCTCTTCCTTGACCCGCTTGAGCACTTGGCGAAGATCTTCCTTCAGCTCGTAGAACTCATCGAAACCGACCACCTCCACCTGGCCGACGCCGAAGAGGGTATCGTGGGCCGCGAAATGCTTGAAGTCGGACCGGACGGCCTTCTCCAGCGAAGCATAGGCCTTGAAGCCGCTGCACGACGAAAATATATCCCTGCCGAAAGCAACGTGATCCAGGTCGGCACGCTCTTCCAGCCAAGCCACCATCTCCCGGTCGCGATTGGTGGTGGTGGGGGACTTGAGGATGACCGTATCAGACATGATGCCGGCCAGTAGCAAGGCGGCGATATGCGTTTCCGGCTCCACCCCGCGTTCGCGGTAGAGAGTTGCAACCACCGTGCAGGTACTACCCACGGGGGCAGTCATAAACGTGATCGGCTGGTTTGTGGGGGGATTGCCCAACTTGTGGTGGTCGATCACCTCCAGGATCTCGACTGTCTCGGCCCCCGGAACGGCTTGCCCCAGTTCGTTGTGGTCCACCAGGATCAAGGCATAAGGGAATGAGGCCAACAGCGACGATTTGGTGGCGACCCCGGCAATGGAGCCGTCCTCTTCCACGGCCACCACCGCCGGCTCACCCGAATGGAGCAGCTTGAGACGCAGATGCTCCAGCGGTTCACCAACCCCAATCTTTTCAAACCCTGGCTCGATGAAACAGGCAAGTGGTGTGGAGAGGCGAGCCAACCAGGCGGCTGTGGCGGTATCATGGGGCGTTGAAAGGATCGTGGTGCCGGCCTCCCGGCCCTTGGCAACCAAGTCCTCTCTGACCGGAAGGCCGCCGGTCACTACCAGAATCCGTACCCCCCTGTCGATGGCGGCTTGCTGAATGGAAGGGCGATCACCGGTCATGACCAGCATACTCGCTGGATCATAGCCGGCAATCCTGGAGAGAAAAGAATCCTCCACCATGGCCCCGATGAAGAGATGGAGGTGTTCCAACTCTTCCGACCGAGCGCCGCAGAGAAAGGTGGCATCCAGACAGTCGGCCAAGGTGCTGAGTGAACTGTCTACGCCCCGTTTGCGGTCGGTTCCGGCCACCAGATACTTCTCCGACAGCTTGAGAAGAGAGACTATTCCAATGGGTACATCTTCCCCGTCCACCACCGGCAAGACTCTGATGGTATGGCGGTGAAACAGTTCCAGGGCTTCTTTGAGTGAAACTTTTGCTCCGGCGGTGACCGGTTGGCGTTTGATGACGTCGCGCACCTTGGGATGGATATCGGCCAGATAGACCGGCAGTTCGATGCCGAGTCGGCCAAGGATATAGAGTGTTTGTGGGTTGGGCGAACCTGCCATGGCAGCCAGGACATTGTCATGTCCGAGTCGTTTTTTCAGTTCGGCGTAGCCGATGGCTGCAGCTATGGAGTCGGTATCCGGGTTTTTGTGCCCGATGACGTAAATCTGCTTTTTCATTGTAGCTCCTGCTTATTTTGTGAAGCCAGTATAGGGATGGCGAGCGGCATTGTCAAACAGACCCCACTACCCTCACGTTTACAGGTACCCTCATGCTTAATTTACATAGACGCAAAATCGTGCTACATGTCCACCTCACGACAGTTTATAAGTCTCCAAAAGGAACCATCAATGAAAACCACATTACGCATAGCGCTCGGGCTGATCCTGCTGACAGCCTCAATCGCAAAATTGAGCAACATGTCGGGCTTTGTAGCGGTCTTGCACTCGTACCACATCTTCCCCCAGGGACTTCACTGGCCTGCAGCAATCATCATCAGCGGTTCCGAACTGGTAGCCGGTTCATGGTTGTGCTGGGGCCGACACCTGCGGCAGGCAGCCTGGACCTCGCTGGTATTGCACAGCGTCTATGCCTGCTTTGCCGCCTTCATGCTCCTGCGCAACGTGCCGATTCTTAACTGCGGCTGTTTCGGGTCCTACCTTGCCCGCCCCCTTTCCTGGATGACCGTGGGACAGAACCTGGTGCTGGTCGCCCTGTCGCTGTTACTGGCCCGGCTCGCCCGCCCGGAGGCGCCTCCCCTCTAATCGGCGCCTCTGTGCCTGAAAACGTCGTTAATAGTATCCTTCACGTCGTATCCTAAGTCGGCGGCGAGGAGTTTTCAGTTGTAACTGGCTACTATTTCGGTACAATGAAACTAAAGTTCTACTGTCCCGGATTACGCTTCAATCGGAGAGATGGCTTCGTTGCAACACTATTTTTGGCATGGAGGACATCATGGGGTCAAGAGCACGTGAAATCATCGGCATGGATGTGGATGAACTCATCAATCTGTTACGAAGGGCCTTTTGCGATGAATGGTTTGCGTATCATCAGTACTGGCTGGGCGCCAAGTTGGTGAAAGGCCCCATGAAGGACGCTGTCGGGGCCGAACTGCTCCAGCACGCTACGGAGGAGCTATTGCACGCCGATATGGTTGCCCTGCGGATTATCCAACTCGGCGGGACCCCGGTGACCAAACCGGAAGATTGGTACAAACTGACCAACTGTGGCTACGACGCCCCGGACGACCCATTTGTGAAAACCATCCTCAACCAGAATATCAAGGGTGAACAGTGCGCTATCGGTGTCTATAGCCGACTTTTGGAGATAACCAAGGATAAGGATCCCATCACCCATAACATGGTGCTTCAGATCCTCCAGCAGGAGATAGAGCATGAGGAAGACCTGCAGGCGCTTTTGGAGGATTTTGAATTGATGATGAGGGCTTTCAAGGAATAAGAAGATGGAAGGCCAGACTCACCCCCATCAATAGTCCACCAGGAGTTCTGCATGGCCGATAGTGATGCGAGCAAGGAGTTCGACAACGGCCTGACCCTATTCAAGGCGGGCAATCTCCTGAGGGCATTGGGACATTTCGAAAAGTCCATGGAGGCTCAGCCGACCGCTCTCTGCGCCTCCTATTACGCCTATTGCATGGCAAAAGAGCGGGGTCATGTTACAAAAGGGATAGACCTGTGCCGCAAGTCGTTGGCACAGGAACCCGGCAACCCGGTCCATTATCTAAACCTGGCCCGCATCCACCTGTTGGGACCAAACAAGGAGGAGGCGCTCACGGTTCTCAGGGACGGGATGCAACACGCCCATGACCCGGAACTTGCGGCATTGCTCAACCAGGTCGGCATACGGAAGCCACCGGTCATACAATCCCTGCGCCGTGATAATCCCATCAACAAATTCCTCGGCATCCTGCTGTCGAAGTTTGGCATGCGCTAGTACTTCCTGCGGTTACGTCGTGGGAACTCATTTGTAAGAGGTGCTGTCACGGGAGGAACCGGTGCCCCTGCATACCATCACGATCTTTCTCGGCTCATTCCTCCTGTTCCAACTCCAGCCGCTTGTCGGCCGCTCTATCCTGCCATGGTTCGGCGGCGGGCCAGCCGTCTGGGCGACATGCATGGTCTTTTTCCAGGTTGGGCTTCTGGCCGGCTACTCCTATGCCCACGCCATCTCGCCCCTGAGCCGAACGCGGCAGGCCTGCCTCCATGGGGGGCTATTGATCGCTTCACTCCTCTTATTGCCGGTTTCCCCTGCCGCGGACATCTGGAAACCTGCTCAGGGGAGCCCCCCCATTCCGGCCATACTTTCGCTCCTGGCGACCACTATCGGGTTGCCGTATCTCGCACTCTGCGCCTCAGCACCTCTTGTCCAACACTGGTTCCTGCACGATTTTCCTAAGCGTTCACCCTACCGGCTCTACTCCCTCTCCAACATTGCGTCTTTGTTGGCCCTTGCAAGTTACCCGTTCGTCATCGAACCCCTGATTTCCCTCCGGCATCAGGCCGTTGTCTGGAGTTGGGGATTCGGCCTCTACTGCCTGTCCTGCGCCGCCTGCGGCCTACGGCCGGTACTATCCGGCAAACCAAGCACAGCCATGTTCTCTGATAACGGTTCGGCAGACCAGGAGTGCAACGCGAACACACCAGCGCTCTCAACCGGCGATCTGATGTTCTGGTTGCTGCTCTCCGCCTGCGGCTCTGCGCTGCTATTGACAACGACGAACCAGCTCTGCCAGGAGGTGGCGGTAATCCCCTTTCTCTGGGTCGCCCCCCTTGCCCTCTACCTGCTCAGCTTCGTCATTTGTTTTCGCAACGACCACGGTTATGACCGCCTCCTGTGGGGCATTCTTCTGCCCGGCTTTCTGGTCCCCGCCTGTTCGGTCTTTATCCTGGGCGCAAGAGTGGCGTTACCGCTGCAGATCATTGTCTATCTTGCTGCGCTATTCGCCGGTTGCATGGTCTGCCACGGCGAATTGGTACGCTCTCGCCCCCACCCGGCACGCCTGACCGCCTTTTACCTGACCATGTCCGCAGGCGGGGCACTGGGCGGCATGTTTGTCGCCTTGGCCGCCCCGGCCTTCTTCAACGACTTTTGGGAATATCCGGTCATCTGGTGGGTCACTTGTCTCTCCATTGTTGCAGCCTGGCGCAGAAACGGCCTTTTCAAGGTTGCCCCGAGCTGGTTGAAGCCGGCAATAGGCTGCGGCATCGCTGTGCTCGTTCTTACCACGTTGCGTCCGCTGCTCAATTACAGATCCTATACCGACACGGTGACCCGCAATTTTTACGGGGTTCTGCGAGTGGTAAAACATCTTGAGAGTTCCGGCGAGATGCGAACCTTGATGCACGGAGCCATCACCCACGGCATCCAGTTTGTGGACCCCGGGAAGCGCCGACTCGCCACATCGTACTACGGCCCCGAGAGTGGCGTCGGGCTCGCCCTGCTCCTTCATCCGCGCCGCGTAAACCATCTGCCGTTACGGGTCGGCATTATTGGTCTCGGGACCGGCTCCATCGCGGTGTATGGACTTCCGGGCGATCTCTTCCGGTTCTATGAGATCAACCCGGCAGTCATCGACATCGCCCGGGAACACTTTTCCTACCTTTCCGATTCCGCCGCCAGAATCGAGACGGTCACCGGCGACGCACGCTTGATGCTGGAAGCGGAGCTTGTCTCGGGCCGGCAACAACAATTCGACGTCTTGGTTGTTGATGCCTTCAGCAGCGACGCCATCCCGATCCATCTCCTGACCAGGGAATGTTTCGCGGTGTATGATCGCCATCTGCGCCCGGACGGCATCATCGCCATCAACGCCACCAACCGATTCCTCAATCTGGTTCCCCTGATCGGAGCCGTGGGAAGGCGGGAGGGCTTCCGGGTAACACCCGTCAGCTCACCGGCAAACAGTCAAAACGGCACCTTTAAGGCGGACTGGGTACTGCTCACCAGAAACGCCCAATTTATAAGCAACGATACGGTGCGCAACAGACTCGCTCCAGTTCCACCAGTGGCAGTACGGCCTTGGACGGATGACTATGCCAGCCTGTGGCCCCTGATAAAGTTTTAGAAGGTTAAGGGGGTGTAGCGGTGAGCGCACCTATGGGGCAACTTTCGATACAGGCGCCGCAACGGGTGCAGTGTTCTATGGACGTGATGAGAGCAGCCTTGCGGTATCCCCGTTGCTCAAGGGTTATCAGACGCAGCAGGCAGGCGGCCACGCAACGGCCGCAACCGGAGCAACGCTCGACGTCAACATGAATTGGTACCGACGTGGAGCAATCTAAGACAGGCCCAGATCGAGCTGTTTCCATGTGAATTCGGACTTCTGAGTGATACGGCTGAAAGGATAGTAGCGGGGACACTTGGCAACAACGGCATTTGCTGCCTGTTTGCATGTGCGGCGGCATGAACCGCACAACCGATTGGGGGATGCCTGTTTTTTTCCCTTGCTCCCTTGGGACATGGTTACCCTCTTAGTCCGGGAGAGCGGTGACATCCCGCTCCCCCGGCTCATTCATTTTCAGGCGACAAAACGTACCCATCCGAACGTATCGGCGATCTTGCCGGTCTGAATGCCGGTCAGGGTATCGTACAGTTTCTGGGTCAGACTGCCCACCCCCTGCCCCACCGTGACGCATTCATCCTTGTAGCAGAGCTTACCGACCGGTGTGATCACCGCCGCAGTTCCACTGCCAAAGGCTTCAGTGATCTTGCCGCTCTTGAAATCAGCCATCAATTCGTTTACGTCGATGGGGCGTTCTTCCACCGTGCATCCCATGCTCGTGGCAAGTTTAAGCACCGAGTCGCGGGTAACGCCAGCGAGGATCGAGCCGCTCAGAGGGGCGGTGACGATGTGATTGCCGTAAACGAAAAACATGTTCATGGCCCCCACTTCCTCAATGTAACGCCGCTCACGGCCGTCCAGCCAGAGCACCTGATCGTACCCTTTTTTCTTGGCCTCCAGCCCAGCTTTGAGCGAACTTGCATAATTGCCGCCGGTCTTGGCCTCCCCGGTACCACCAGGAGTGGCGCGAACGTACTTGTCTTCCACCAGGATACTGACCGGGTTAAAGCCCGCCGCATAATAAGCACCCACCGGAGAGAGAATAACGTAGAAGTAGTAGTGGTCGGATGTTTTCACACCCAATACCGGTTCCACGGCAATCAAAGCAGGCCGGATGTAGAGTGAGGTCCCCGGCGCGGTGGGAATCCAGTCACGCTCCAGGGAAACCAGCTTTTCGATACCGGCCAGGAAAAGATCCTCGGGAACCTCCGGCATGCATAGGCGGTCCGCCGAACTTTGAAAGCGTCGGGCGTTCATCTCGGGGCGAAACAGCGCGATTCTGCCATCCTCCCATTTGTAGGCCTTGAGTCCTTCAAAAATCTCCTGCGCATAGTGGAGCACAAGGCAGGCCGGATCGAGCATGAACGGTTCGTACGGCTTGACGCGGGCGTCGTGCCACCCCTTGTCCACACTCCATTCGACCAAAAACATCCGGTCGGTAAATATTTTGCCAAAACCCAAGTGCGACTCGTCCTTGAACTTTGCCTTCATTTTATCGGCAGACAACGGTACTACTGATATCTCCATGAGGAGCCTCCTGAAACGATTCCATGACCATGTCATAGGGGTGATTTGTCTAGAAACTATATCAATTTTCCATAGAGCTTTCAACCTCAGTTTTGATGGTGTAAAAAGGATAAAAATAAGGCATATTATGAGCCCGATTGGATCGGTTGCGTCGTGCGACCACCACCCGGCCGCGCCATTCAAGCCCATTGCTGCACCGGACAATAAATCACACTTTGAAGAAATAGAGGAGGCACTGTCATGAAGAGACTGTCGCTCGTCGCAGCCTGTATCTGCTTTTTGCCGCTGTTCGCTGCATCCACGTCCTTTGGAGAGGTTGTCAAGGAATATACTGATTCCGTCACCGGCATCCGTTTTGCTCATGTCGGCGGAGGCTGTTTCAAGATGGGTGATACCTTTGGCGATGGCGCCAACAACGAGAAACCCCCTCACGATGTCTGCGTCTCCGACTTCAGCATCGCAAAAACGGAAACCACTCAGGCACAATGGAAAAAGGTGATGGGCGACAATCCGGCTTTCTTCAAAAGCTGCGGCGACGATTGCCCGGTGGAGAACGTAAGTTGGAGTGACGTACAGGCATTCATCGGTAAGCTCAACAAAATGAGCGGCCAAGAGTATCGTCTACCCACCGAGGCCGAGTGGGAGTATGCCTGCCGTAGCGGCGGCAAAAGTGAGAAATTCTGCGGCGGCAACGATGTGGAGGCAGTGGCATGGTATTTCAGCACTGCGGGTGACCGTCCCCAACGTGTGGGAAGGAAGCGCCCAAACGGACTGGGAATCTATGATATGAGTGGCAATCTCTGGGAGTGGGTCAACGATTGGTATGACGAGAAATTCTCCAGCATCAAGGAGAATCCTCAGGGGCCGTCAGCAGGCTCGAACCGTATCATCCGGGGTGGTGGTTGGTTCATGCTCCCTAAAAATGTCCGGGCGTCGGTGCGTAGCTCCCTGCCACCAGAGGTGCATACCTATGATGTGGGGTTTCGCCTGGTCCTTCCGTCCCCATAAGCCAGCCTCCGTTGCAGGGCGGCAGAACAGCAGATGCCTCTCGTATCCCGTGCGGTCAGTCACTGGGGCACGAGAGCGGCTTCTCAGACTTTTTGTAACCAAAACGTTCCCGGCAATGGATACAATTCTTATAGCCGGTGCAGGGTTTCAAAAGTGAAATGAGAATAAGGTAGAGCAGCATGATCTCCTGGACCACCAGGCTGATATGGTTCAGGTAGTAGGTACGATAATAGCCGGGTATGGTAAAGACCATGAATTGGTTGATCCTGCAGATGATCTCCAACTCCTTCAACCACGGGGCGAGCCAGATGAGACCGAATGCCACGGCAACCAGGCTACTCAACCATTTCTTGATTACCCAGCGACAGGCGAAGAGTTGCAGGTTGTTACTGAAACAGAGAAAAACCCCGCTCAGAATGCTGACAATCACAGCGGGACCGATCAGGTAGTTGTCCAGATAGTGAATTCCCAGGTTAAAGGCGTTTAGTTCCTCGCTGCTGCCGGATTCATGATTCAGATACAGCAAAACCCCAATACAAACGACAGCCCCAAACCAGACGCAGGATGAAATGATATGCGCAAACTTGAGTACGATACTGACGGTATCGTATTCCTGAAGTACCCGCATAGTTTAGTACCTCCCGCTCAATACGCCTCGTATCACCTGAAACACTATAATCCGATATAAACGAATTGCACATCATGTATACACACCCCTTTCCGCGCAGCCGCACGACAGCAGCTCAATCCTGAACTCCGCTCCATCCGGCACATTTCGGGCGATCAATCTCCCCCCCATGTTCTTCTCCGCGATTACCTTCGACATGTAAAGGCCGATACCGGTGCCTTTACCAGGCTCCTTGGTGGTAAAATAGGGATCAAATACCTTGGGAAGCACGGCAGCATCTATGCCTCCGGCGTTATCTGTTATGGTTACCGTCGCAAGTTCGTTATCATGGAAGGCATGAATTATCACGCATGGGTCGGGAATCTTCCGCTCCAGCAATACATCCTTTGCATTATTGATGATATTGATCAGCATCTGGGAATATTCATTGGGGTATCCCAAAATGCAGACGTCCGACTCTTCATTGAATGTGATAGTGATGCCGCAGCTTCGAAGGGCCGGCGACATGAATTTGACTGTTTTTGCAATAACCTCGTTAACGACGAACTCCTTCTTTTCTTTATCCGGCTTAAAAAAATAGCGGAAATCATCGATCGTATTCGACATGAACTGAATGATGTCCATAGCTACCCGAACCTCATAATTCAGGACATCCTGACTAAGTTCACCATTTTCGGACATTTCCTGCAAATTCTGAATGATCAGGCCCACGTTATTGAGTGGTTGGCGCCACTGGTGCGATATATTGCTGATCATTTCGCCCATTGCGGCAAAACGTCCCTGCTGGATAAGCATCTGGTCCTTCTCACGGATTTCCCTCAACGTCGTAGCTATACGATCTTCCAGCGAGCGATTGATTTCTTCAAGCTGCTGTTGCTTGACTGCCAGCTTCACCTCTGCCAGATGCCGCTCGGCAATCTCTTCCTCCAACAATACCGCCTGTTCCTGAAGCGTCTTTTGAGCTTTTTCCAACCCGGCCATGCTCTCTGTAAGCTGCGCGTTGAGGCGTTTGATCGAATAATACCGCCAACCTCCCATGGACATGATCGCCACGACAAGCGTTGCAGCTATGGCAACGACAACTCGTCGGGCATTCCAGTACGGTTCCGGTGTGCCCCACCACTTCCGGTACAATGCCTGATATTCAGGCGAGCCGACAAATCCCGCGATAGCCTTGTTAAGGCGGGCCGTAAGGGCCGGATCCCCTTTACGTACCGCTATGGCCCGTTTCCCATCAATGACCGGTTCGCCGACCATCTTGATTTTGTCTCTCACGCCGGCCTCATTGGCAAGCTTCATCAGGTTTGGTGTCGCCGTCAGTGCGGCGTCTATCTGGCCCGAGAGAAGTTCGAATATCAGGGAATGCAGGTTGGAATATGTAGTGACTGTGACCTTGGGAATGTTTTTCAGATAGTGTTCCCCGACACTTTCCTTGATCACGCCGATCTTTATGCCTGGAACAATGCGTTGAAAACGCGACTCATGGCTGCGAACAGTCAAATAGATCGGTACCGCTTCAATGGGTTTCGTAAAGGTAAAAAGCTTGCTCCTCGCATCGTCAACAATGAGATTCGGTATCACGTCGGCCTGGCCGCTCAGAACCAGATGTTCGACATCATCCCAGTGCTGTCCGAAGACATAGACGACCTTCAAACCGGCTCTGCGGGCAATTTCATTCAAGATATCAACAGCAAAACCGACCGGTTTTCCGCTCTGGCGATCACGGGAATAGGTTGGCGGAAAGTCGGGAGGGATGGCGGCAACGATAGTGTCTGCAACGGTAGGCGAAGGAACAGCTTCTTCCGCACAAACGACGGATGGCATACAGACCGTCGTTGTCATAAGGAGGGCCCATTTTACAATTGCTTTTATCCAACTCACTATCGCCTGCATGAATGTATCCTCAAGAAAGCGGCTCCAAGCCTATGCTTCTCAAGTTTTATACCTCGTGGTCGCCGGATTGCAAGAGTCATTAAAATACTGCTAATGAAGTAATGCCGCCGGGTAGGATTACTTACGTGGGCATCCTGCTGTCAGCCGCAAAGACAGATACAGCAGGTGGAGATAATGAAAAAAACAGACACTATAACGTCACGGGAAACCGTGTGCCGGAGACCTGCACAACTCCTAACTATTAGCCAATGAGTTTTGCTATACCAAAAGCGGCCGCTGCCGCAATCCCCCCAACCAGGACGGTTTGCCAGGCACTCCGTACCGGACGGCTGGTGGTGAAGCGACCTTTGACAAAGCCAAACACGAATAAGGCAAGCAGTGTAACAATCATGGAACCGACCAAAGCGGCATGCACGGAGCGCAGGAAAAAATAGGGGGCCAGCGGTACCAACCCACCGGCCACGTACGAAAGAGCAATGGTCAGAGCGCTGCTTCGAGCCCGGCGGGGATCCGGCTCCTCAAGCCCCAATTCGAATTTCATCATGAAGTCCACCCAACGCGTGCGGTCCGAACGGATGGCGCCCACAACGGTCGTCACTGTCTCCTCCGAAAGCCCGTAATTTCGAAAAACCTGGGCGACCTCTTCCGCCTCGCTCTCAGGGACTTCATACGTCTCGCGTTCTTCCCGGGCCAATTCGGCAATAAAATGTTCCGCATCGGTTTTAGCCGCCAGATATCCGCCCAGGCCCATCGCAATCGCGCCCGCCGCTATCTCCGCGAGACCGGCAATGATAATGAGCCCGGTGGAATCAACAGCTCCCGACAATCCGGCGGCGAGCGCGAACGGGACCGTTAAACCGTCGGACATGCCGATAACAACATCCCGAACCGTATCCGATGCGGTAAAATGCTTTTCGTTATGAGCGGTTACTGGCATGAGTCACCTGCAATCATTCTGGACATAACCGTCGCATCCCTGCTTCAAACCGCAAAGTGTCCTCGCAACAACCAGATGAATGAGGGGAGTTTTGTCTGGAAAGAAAAGTCATTTCCGTTTTGCCGGCAGCAGAATAAAGGCCAGATACCCCACAACTCCCAGGTTAACAATCAGTATACTCACCTTGGGCCACGTTACTCCACGCATGACCTCGAACAGTTCGACGGGGATGTACATCCCCCCTGTCAGCAGCCCGAACCATTCCGCCCACGACATCCGTTTCCACAGCCCGTACGCTTCCACAAAGCGCACGATGGCATAGCCTAATGCAGAAAGAGCGAGCCCCCAGAGCTGTAGATCCGTAACACGCTGAGCCGCATCGATAAAAATTCGCGGATAGTGGCGGGCCGGATTGATATGCAGGTGTTGGACAAGTTGCTCGGCAACATGATGGAGGTCTTTGTGGATAAGCGCCAGTATCCCGAAACCGGTCAAAAGAACAATGGTTCCTTTAGCCCCTTCTAAAAGCGCTACGACACGAAGCCCTTTAAATTGTCCGAATGTCTTGGCATTTTTACGCATATTTTTAGGTGATTAGCTTATACAAATAGGGTGGCAACGGCGTTGCTGGCCCTCAAAAAAAGAGAAAACCGGGGAAATCCCGGTTTCAGCCATAACCCCGCAAGATATTTTCGTCATGGGCGGCGCTTGGTGTTCAGCCTACTCTGTTTCTGTTCCCTCAGCAACTGCTGCCAAAACTTCGTCATCGCAGCCTCACAACGTTCCTTGTCGGAGATCCGCAGTCTCTGGGTACACACAACCGTACCATCTACATTGATGATGCGTTCCAGAGTGTTGTCGTTAACCCATATAATCGTGTTTTGCATCATGCCCCTCCCAGGTGAGGGTTCCCACGGTAGTCCTCCCGATCTTTCTTAAAAAAATAATACAAAAATACGATTAGTCAAATGGCGTATACGCTTCTTCTCAGCAGATAACAACATTCAACTGCCGACTCCCGATAACGGCACGGCCACGTTCTCAAGTCACGCCTGCCGCCATGCAAAAAAACGAAAGCCCGCTACAGATAAAGAAATCCGCAGTGGGCGTTGCTGACTACATCCAACGGCCGTCAGCCGGTGATTATATCGCCGAATTTGCCTCATTCAGCTCATAGGGATCGTGTGTTGTATCATTGGAGCTTATTTCGTCTTTCAGGTTTTTGATCACATCATAGGCCTTCAGGATCAGTGAGCCGACATCGGGCGATTGGCGGGCCTCGTAGGCACGCTTCAGCGTGTCGAGCGCGGAATCAGCCAATACTGCAGAAGTGGTGTACGAGCCAGGCATGGGGTTTTCCTCCATTCGACGATAAAAATAACCACCTATCGGTTATGACGTTTCAATTTGATTCCATCGCAGACAACAGTAAAGCCCGCTCATATCTAGCGGGCTTCCGTACGACATTGTACCACCCTGGATGCCGTCAACACACCTGACAGCACAACCAATATATTACGTACGCCTATCAAGGTTAAACTTTGAATGCACCCCAAAACATGCTGCAATCAGTCGCGTGGGAACCGGTGAATATTTAACGCCTATATTATCTGGAAATCAAGCTTTTCCTGTTTGGCCTTACCCTCTTCCCGCAACATTTACTTTGAAGGTATTGTTGTCAAACATAAATATGGACGGTGCGCGTAAACCGTGCTAAAAATGCCAACGATATTATTGGATTTATATAATTATACACGACTCATTCATATCAAACTTTCGCCTTGATATACTTTATTCGCCAAAGTAGGCAAAGGGCAAAAAATGACTATTAATCAATTTATGGAACTAATCCGACATATTGAGGAAGACCATAATTTCTTTAATCGGAAACCGGGACAACGGGTGGTGAAATCCGTAACTCCTTACATTGACATGCGCAGCGCCGGCAGGGTGATTACGGTGGATTTGCAGGGATATGGGTGGGAGAATGTCTTCGATTCCAGAAAAGGCCATGACGAGACGCCTTCTTCGATGTTTAATTCTATTATGACCTTTCTGGATACGTCCGATGAGGGTTCCTGAGAGGCCGGCTTGCTCCGGCGGCATTGATTGCGGAATCAAGGACAGCATATTTCGGCTTTACCTTCGATCCCGGCCACCACTGGTACGACTTCGCCAATATTTTTTCTACAAGCTCTGCACAAAACCCCGTTACCGGTCTTCGGTGGCGGGGCTTTGTATTAATTGTGAACAGGTACAGAGGAACGGAACCAATTACGGTAGAAAGCTCCGTTTTGGTGGTATCCACTTCACGGTTTGGTGGTATTTGTGCTCGGCCCCAATCAATATACCCCCATAAATACCTCCAAAAATGCTGGCTTTAAGCATATCAAAGCGGACTTTGCCGGACAACACAAAAAGAAAAGCCCCTGATTTCTCAAGGGCTTTTGGTCTTGTCCGAACCATGCCGGACTATTAATTGGTGGAGGCGCCGGGAGTCGAACCCGGGTCCGAAGAACCTACAGTCTGAATTACTACACCGTTAGTCCTTTGCTCAATTTAACCGGCAGAATACGCCTAGGACAAAGCATCCTGCCAGCGGTCCCGTAAAGTTTCAGGTTGCGCTACGGGCGTTGCGCATCCCAATCCGATAGTGAATGACGTCCCCTTCTTACCATCGGCATCTGGGTCGGGGACGCCTGTTAAGCTGCGAGAGCTACAGGAGTGTTGTAATTGTCGGCAATTAATGCCGGTGCAGGTTTATTAAGGTCGGCCACCTGCCCCGACCCGGTGCAACCCAGATTTTCACTTCCCCGTCGAAACCTTTACGCCCCCCTTTGAAAATCTCCTACCAATTTTTCAGCGGCGTTATCCGCGCCGTTACGCCCTGTTTCTCGACTTCAGGGCTTGGGACATTTCGCGTTGCGTGTCCTTCTTCTTCAAGTCTTCACGTTTATCGTACAGTTTCTTACCTTTGGCAAGACCAATCTCCACCTTCACCAAGCCATCCTTGAAATAGAGCCTGAGCGGTATGACCGAATAGCCCTGCTCCCTGACCCTGCCGTAAAGCCGGGTGATCTCCTTGCGGTGCAGGAGCAGTTTGCGCTGGCGATCCGGTTGGTGGTTCGCGCGGTTGCCGAAGTCATAGGGCGCGATATGCAGGTTGTGCAGAAAGGCCTCACCTTCGCGAATCAGCATGAAGGAGTCGGTCAGGTTGACGTTGCCGCACCGTAGCGATTTTACCTCGGTCCCCTGAAGCACCACCCCGGCTTCCAGCTTTTCCTCGATAAAATATTCATGGTAGGCCTTCTTGTTGTTGCAGATCAGTTTCTCACCCATGGTGTCAATCATAGCAAAATCAACGATGAAAGGGAAATCATATCCTGTGTCACGAAACGGTAATTATTCCGTAACGTCTTTTTCACCGTGAGGAGGCTTTTGCGTGTTGACAAACAATTTTCTTTTGGATTATATGATTAAAGTTCCTCGTTAGCAGAGGCGTTTGCACAAACACAGGCTACTGCCCAAAAATGTCGAAAGACGCCAATGGGTAGACCAGGTATTGTCGGCCTAAGGCTTTACCTAAGGTAGCTGGTTTATCAACCTACGTTGTGCACTGCCGAAAGTCAACCAGTGGGGAAATGGTTTCTTTGCGCGCGCCAAAGGCCCTTTCTCCGAAAGGGCCTTTTTTTATTTCGCGAGGTTGCCATCATGAACACGGAATATAGCGAAATATACCTAAGCGCCGTCATTGGCCGTTCGGTAATCAACAGCAAGGGCGAAGAGCTCGGCATTCTCCGTGACCTCATCATGGTGCCGGGCGAGGTCTTTCCCGAGGTTTCGCACATTGTGATCAAGGGGCACAAGGGCAAGATGTCGCTCCCCTGGAACGAGGTATCACTGTTTACCCATGTGGTGATCTCGGCGTCCGGGATCACCCCGCCCGGCCTGTGCGCCTACGACTACCGCGAGGCGGAGATCCTGGTGCGCCGCGACCTTCTGGACAAGCAGATCGTGGACGTGGACGGAGCCAAGGTGGTGCGCGTCAACGATATCAAACTGGGCAAGCTCCACGACAAGCTGTGCATATTTAGCGTGGACATCGGCTTTCGCGGACTGCTGCGCCGTTTGGGATACGAACGGTTCGGCGAGAGTATGGCGCGGCTGATCAAAAAGGACATCCCCCATACCGAGATCAGTTGGGAGTATGTCCAACCCTTGGAACCCCACTCGTCCAAACTGGCCCTGAATATTGCCCGCAATCAGATGAACGAGATCCATCCGGCCGACCTTGCGGACATCATCGAGCAGATCCCGATCAAAAACATCAGGACGGTGCTGGACAGCATCGATGCCGAGACCACCGGTGATACACTTTACGAATTGGAACCGGAGATGCGCAGCGTGGTCATCAGCCAGATGGACGCGGAGCATGCCTCGGACATCCTTGAAGAGATGTCCCCGGATGATGCCGCCGACGTTCTCTCCGACCTGTCGGAAGAAACGGCCCAGCAACTATTAGAACTGATGGATGATGAGGAGAAGGAAGAGATTGAAGAGTTGTTGGAGCATGAGGACGATACGGCCGGCGGTTTCATGACCAGCGAATTCCTCACCCTGCCCCTGAACCATACCGTGGGCGCGGCCATCGCGGATGTGCGCCGTCTGGCAGGGGAGATCGAAAATATTAACTATGCCTATCTCCTGGACGACGACGAACACTTGGAAGGCACCCTCAGCATTCAGGAGTTGCTTGCCTCCCGGGATGACGAGCTTGTCGTTGATATCATGGAAGACAACATAAAAAGCGTAAACGTAGGCGACGACCCGGAGGAGATTTTGGAGACCCTTACCCGGTACGACCTGACGGCGGTGCCGGTGCTTGACGAGGAACAGCGCATGGTGGGGATCGTCACCGTTGATGATGTCCTTGCACACTATCTGCCTCGCCTGGTGAAGAAGAGAGGTTAGAGACGTAATGTTCACCGGTATATCCTTATTCAGGTTCCTCAAGCCGCTTAAAAGCGTGAATCCCCGGAACATCATGCTGTTTCTGGCGATTCTTGGGCCGGGTATCATCACCGCCAATGTGGACAACGATGCCGGCGGCATCACGACCTACTCCCTGGCCGGTGCCAACTACGGCAACGACCTGCTCTGGACCATGCTTCCCACCACGGTGGCCCTGGTGGTGATTCAGGAGATGTGCGCCCGCATGGGCGCCGTTACCGGCAAAGGGCTTGCAGATCTGATCCGCGAGTCGTTCGGGGTCAAGGTAACCTTCTATGTGATGATCGCTCTGCTCTTGACCAATATGGGCAACTCCATCTCCGAATTCGCCGGCATCGCAGCCAGCCTCGAAATATTCGGCATCAGCAAGTATGCCTCAGTTCCCATCAGCGCCCTTGTGGTCTGGCTGCTCATTGTCAAGGGATCGTACAAGACTGTGGAGAAGGTCTTCCTGGTGGCCTGCATGGTCTACGTCGCCTATCCCATCGCCGCTTTCATGGCCGGCCCCAAATGGGACATAATCCTTAAGGCCAGTATTACCCCGACGTTTCGATCCGACAGCGCCTTCACCATGACCATGGTCGGCCTTGTCGGAACCACCATTGCCCCGTGGATGCAGTTTTACCAGCAGTCGGCCGTAGTGGAGAAGGGGATCACCGCCGAACAGTATGCCTTTACGCGCCTGGATGTCATCTTTGGCTGCATCATGGCTATTGTGGTCGCTTTTTTTATCGTGGTGGCCTGCGCCGCCACCATCAATGTCCAGGGCTTGAAGGTTGAAACCGCCACCGACGCGGCCCTTGCGCTCAAGCCGCTTGTGGGCAGACACGCATCCACGTTGTTCGCCTTTGGCCTCTTCAATGCGTCGTTGTTTGCAGCCTGTATCCTGCCGCTCTCCACGGCCTTTTATATCTGTGAGGGCATGGGGTGGGAGTCGGGCGTTGACAAGGATTTCGAACGGGCCCCCCAATTTTTCTGGCTCTTTACCATCATCATCATCATAAGCGCCGGTCTGATCCTGATCCCCAGGGCGCCACTTCTCCAGATCATGTTTCTTTCCCAGGTCGTAAACGGGGCGGTGTTACCATTCATTCTGATCTTCATGCAGATCCTGGTGAACGACCGCAAACTCATGGGAAAATTTGTCAATGGCCCCATATTCAACACGATTGCTTGGCTGACGGTTGTGATTATGATCGTGATGACCCTCGTCATGACCATGGACATGGCCGTACCCGGTGCTATTAAGAACCTGCTGGCCTTCTAGCCGCATAATCTGCCCCATGATAAAAGGCCCGCCGAAATATCCGACGGGCCTTTATGGGTCTTCAGTTTTTGTGCGATTGCCGCTATTTTCTCAACTCCGCTGGCAGACCGACTTTGTTTGCGGCGTCATTCAGGTCGTTGTACGACTTGATGGCTTCATTATACCGTTTTTGCGTTTCCCTGAACTCCTGAGGCAACCCCCACATACGTTCCTGTGATATCCCCACAGGATTTTTGATAAGGCCCTCCAACTGCGTAAGCTCACGTTCCAACCGTTTGTATTCCGCTTCGCGGGCCTTGAACTCCTGCTGCCAAACCTCAGCCTTTTTTCCTCCGTACAATCCATTTGCGGAATCGGCTCCAGCAGTACCGGGATTACCAATCACTGATGTTGAAGGCCGCACCGGCTGCTGCCCCCCCCCATCCTTCGCAGTGTCGGCTGCTGCCGGCGCAGCATCCATATCCCCCAGCTTGCGAACCTTCCTGCGGTACTGTTTCGGTATGCTGGAATAATCGTCGCTGAAGTTGACGGTGCCGCTCTTATCGGTCCAGGTATAGGTCTCGGCCTTCACCGGCAACGACCAGAGGAGCGTCAGCGCCAAAACCGATATAATACGTTTCATGTTGTTATGTCCCCTTCTCTTACCCGGGAGGCCAAGTGAAATCGCGCCCAGCCAAAAGATGAAAGTGGATGTGGAAGACCGATTGCCCGGCCCCCTCACCGTTGTTCTGAACTATCCGAAATCCGCGTTCATCAAAACCCTTCTGGCGGGCAAGCTCCCCGGCGATTCGAAACAGGTGACCAACCCGCGAAGCGTCCCCTTCGGCCATATCAAGGCAGTTGGAAAAATGGCGTTTCGGGATCAGCAACAGGTGCAGGGGGGCCTTGGGAGCAATATCCTCGATTGCCACCATGAACTCGTCTTCATACACCTTGGTTGCCGGAATATCACCGTCGATAATTTTGCAAAACAGGCATTGCTGCTCCATATTCATATCCTCCGGTAGCGCTAACAATATCAGAAACTCCCGGTTGCCGTCCGCGCCCAGAATGGGAGAATCGCACACCCCGCACACCCGGATACCCAACTCCGTCGCAGCCTGCCGGACTCCGGCGACAGCCTTTTCATGCGCAGCCGGGTCACGGACGATCCCCCCCTTCCCCACCTCGCCCCGACCCACTTCGAACTGCGGTTTGATCAGGGCAATGATGCGGCCGCCTGGCCTGACAAGCCCGGCCACGGCCGGCAGGACCTTACCTAGGGAGATAAAGGAGGCATCGATGACCGCCAGTGCCGGGACCTCATCGAGCCGGTCCGGGGCAAGATAACGGACATTGGTCTTCTCAAGGTTGATGACCCTGGAATCCTGACGCAGTTTCCAAGCCAACTGGCCGTAGCCCACGTCCACGGCAAAAACTTTGCGCGCTCCAGACTGCAACAGACAGTCGGTGAAGCCGCCGGTGGATGCCCCCACATCTATGGCAACCAGACCGCCGACATCGACGCCGAATTCATCCAGCGCCTTCCTGAGCTTGAGACCACCCCGGCCCACATAGGGGAGAACCTCCCCCTTGATGCGGATCTCGGCATCCGCGCTTACCTGCTGCCCGGCCTTGTCGGCTGCATGATCTCCCACCACCACCTGGCCGGCCATGATGAGAGCCTGGGCCTTTTCACGAGAAGGGGCCAGGCCGCGGGTGACCATCAGCTTATCAAGGCGATCTTTTACCACCATTAAGCGACGAGTTCAGACCTTGTGAAAATGGTTTTCAACCAGAAACCTTCGGCCTCAATATTTTCCCGGCCGCCCTCCTCGCGGTCAACCAGGGTGACGATGCCCAGTACCTTCAGCCCTTCCTCTTCCGCCCGGCGTACGGCCTTCATGGAGGAACCGCCGGTGGTGACCACGTCCTCGACAATAACCACACCGGTCCCGGGGGGCAGATTCTTGCGCCCCTCCAGCCACTGGCCGGTACCGTGCCCCTTGGGCTCCTTGCGGATGATGAAGGCATGCATTCTTTTACCGTCCAGATGGGCGGCGATCGAGGTGGCTGTGGCTATGGGGTCGGCCCCTAGGGTGATGCCGCCTACCGCTTCAACACCTTCCACATCCTTGATCGCCTCGTAGAAAAGTTTGCCCACCAGAAAGCCGCCTTCCGCGTGCAAGGTGGTCTGCTTGCCGTCGAAGTAGAAATCGCTCTGCCGGCCCGAAGCCAAGGTCACAAGCCGTTTTTCATAGGACAGTTCCAGGATGATCTTTTTCAGTTGTTCACGGTCATTCATGCTCGCTGTACTCCTCTTCGAAAAGTCCCATCTGCGGCTTTAAGGCCGGCCGGGGGAATGCAACCGGGTAAGTTCCGGCAAAACATGCCTTGCAAAAACCGGTATTTCCCATACCGACCGAATTGACCAATCCCTCTTCGGACAGATAACCCAATGAGTCTGCGGTGATATAACGACAAATTTCGTCGTTTGTGTGGGAAGAGGAGATCAGTTCTTTGCGGTTAGGGGTATCGATACCGTAGTAGCAGGGATAGCTGGTGGGGGGAGAAGAGATGCGCATGTGCACCTCCTTGGCCCCGGCATTGCGCACCATCTTGACGATCTTGCGGGATGTGGTGCCGCGCACGATGGAGTCGTCAATGACCACGACACGTTTACCCTTAAGGATTTCCCGTACCGGGTTGAGTTTGATCTTAACTCCGAAATGGCGGATTGCCTGGGCCGGTTCGATAAAGGTCCGTCCTACATAATGGTTGCGGATCAGGGCCATCTCGAAGCGGATTCCGGACTCTTCGGCGTATCCCATGGCGGCCGGAACACCGGAATCGGGTACCGGAATGACGATGTCGGCATCGACGGCGTGTTCGCGGGCCAACTGCCGCCCCAATTCCTTGCGGGCCAGATAGACGTTCTTGCCGAATATATAGGAGTCGGGCCGGGCAAAATAGACGAATTCGAAGATACAGGGGGTCGGTTCGACCTTCTTGAAGGGAAACAGGGACTTCATGTTGCCGTCCCTGGTGCAGACAATCATCTCGCCCGGTTCGATTTCCCTTACGAACTCGGCCTCAATCAGGTCCAGGGCGCAGCTCTCAGAGGCCACGACCCAGGCATCACCCAGCCTGCCCAGGCAGAGGGGGCGAAAACCGTTGGGGTCGCGTACAGCAATCATGCGGCTCTCGGTCAAGAACAACAAACAGTAGGCGCCCTTGATACGATTGAGGGCATCCACGATGCGGTCCACCAAGGAATTGGTGTGGGAGATTGCCAGCAGGTGAATGATGATCTCCGTGTCCATGGTGGTCTGGAAGATGGAGCCGTAGGCTTCCAGCTCGGCCTTAAGCAGTTGGGCGTTCACCAGGTTGCCGTTGTGGGCCACGGCTATGGAGCCCCGGGAGTAGTCCACCATGATCGGCTGCACATTCTTCTCAACCGAGGCGCCGGCGGTGGAGTAGCGCACATGGCCGATGGCTGATTTTCCAGGCAGTTTCTTGAAAACCTCTTGATTGCCGAACACATCGGCTACCAACCCCATGCGCTTGTGGGCGTGCAGGGTCGTGCCGTCCGATGATACGATGCCGCAGCTTTCCTGCCCGCGATGCTGGAGAGCATACAGCCCCAGATACGTCAGGTTGGATGCCTCGGAATGATTGTAGACGCCGAAAACGCCGCATTCTTCGTGTGGCTTGGTGAAATCCATGGATTAAGGCTCCTTAAGCTTGAAACAGCGCATCGCCACAAAGACACCGAGACTAAGAGAAATGCAGGAGAAAACCAAAAGTATTTTTGCAAAATATTTTCTCTGTGTCTCAGTTACTCTGTGGCTGATTTTGAGTTTATACAAGATTTCCCCTCACATACTCCGCAGCGTTGCGGTACAGCTTCAACCCATCACCCTCTTCCGGCAGCTCTTCCCGGGTCCAACGGGGGTGTTGGGTGTAATGCACAAAGGCCTCGGGATGAGGCATGAGCCCCATCAAGCGGCCGGTCGGGTCACAAAGGCCGGCAATGGCGTTTTGAGCCCCATTGGGATTCAGCGGAAACTCCATGGTCGCAGCCCCGTAATCCGGTCCGGAGTATTTCAGCACCGCCAAGTGTTCCCGCTCGATACGCTCCAGGGTCGCAGCCGAATCGCAGAGAAACTTTCCCTCGCCGTGGCGCATAGGCAGGTAGATACCCTGTTCAATCCCTTGGGTAAAGACGCTGGGCGATGCGGGATCAGCCTTCAGGTACACCCAGCGATCCTGAAAGCGGCCGCAGTCGTTAAAAGTCAGGGTCGTGCGCTGGGTCAGAAAATCGCCGTCAAAACCGGGCAGCATGCCCATTTTGACCATCAGTTGGAAGCCGTTGCAGACCCCCAGGATCAGCTTGCCGGCAGCGATGAAGCGGGTGAACTGTTCCACCAACTTCTCGCCCGTACCGGCGACACCGGCATGTTTCAGGCGGTTGGCCTGGGCCTTGGCGCTCCCCAGGTCGTCGCCGTCCAGAAAACCGCCGGTCAGGTTAAGGAAATGGAAGTCGTCCAGACTGATCTCGCCGGAGAGGATCTCGGCGATATGGGCGATGACCGCCTCGTCGAAGCCCCCCAGGCGGCAGGCATGAGCCGCCTCGGTCTCGCAGTTGGTGCCGTTTCCGGTGATGACGATGGCACGGGTTTTTTTCATGTCACAGCTCCCTTAATGTCTTCTGCCAGGCTTCCTTCAACACCGCCAGCTCGGCGCGTACCACGGCAGTGCCGTTCAGTCCGGCAATGGCAAGCTCCGGCTCCGCGGTCACCACGCCGATGGAGGCGAAGCAGTTGCCGCTCATAACCGACTCGAACTCGTCCCGCTTCTCGGGATGGACCGTCACCAGGTGGCGCGACGCCGATTCGGCGAAGAGCAGCGCCGCATCGGATTTGCCCGCCGCGTCGCCCTTCCAGAGCGCCCGGGAGAGATCCAGACTCATGCCGTACCCCCCGGCAAAGGCCGATTCTGCCGCCGCCACAGCCAGGCCGCCGTCGGAAAGATCGTGACAGGAGGCCACCAGCCCTTGCGTGACCGCCTGGTGGTAGGCCTGGTACCGCTTGTACGCCCGGTTGGTGTCCACCAGGGGCACCTTGTTGCCGACGGCGCCCCTGAGGGCGAAATACTCCGAGCCGCCCAGTTCGTCGCCTGTCTTGCCCAGCAGATACACGATGTCTCCGGGCCGTTTGACGTCCATGGTGACAGCCTTGCGGGCATCCTCGATCTTGCCGATCACCGAGAAGAGCAGGGTCGGCGGAATCGAAATTTTGGTGGAGCCATCGTAAAAGTCGTTCTTCATGGAATCCTTGCCCGAAATCAGCGGCAGATTATAGGCCATGCAAATGTCGTACAGCGCCTGGTTGGAGCGCACCAATTGAGCCATCTTGTAGGGGCCGTCCGGGGTTTTCTCCGACAGGACCGGATCGCACCAGCAGAAGTTATCCAGGCCGGCCACCAAATCGAGGGAACCGCCCACTGCCACATAGTTGCGCAATGCCTCGTCGATGGCGTTGGCGGTCATGTGGTAGGTATCGATGTCGGAATAGCGGGGGCAGATGCCGTGGGCCGTCACCACACCTTCAAAGGAATCCAGAATCGGCCGCACCACGGCTGCGTCGGAGGGGCCGTCGTTGGTAACGCCGCCAAACGGCTTGACCACCGAGCCGCCCTGAACCTCGTGATCGTACCGCCGCACCACTGATTCCTTGGAGCAGATATTGAGGGACGACAAGAGGGCCGCCAGATCGTCGGAGTAATCCCCCTTGACCTCTACTACCGGCTCCGCATGCCGGGGCGGCACCCATTTGGCGGGCAGTTGCATGGGGGGCAGTCCCTCGTGCATGAACGCCATAGGCAACCAGGCCACGGTGCGGCCGTCGTAGAGGACGTGGAACACGCCGCTGTCGGTGAACTCGCCCAGAACCGTGGCCTCCACGCCGAAACGTTTGGCCATGCCCATGAACTCTTCGATCCGTTCCGGCGGCACCGCCAGGGACATGCGTTCCTGGGCTTCGGAGATGAGAATTTCCCACGGATTGAGACCGGGATACTTGAGGGGCGCCTTAGCCAGGTCCATCCGGCAGCCGCCACATTCGCCGGCCATCTCTCCCACCGAGGAAGAGAGCCCCCCGGCACCGTTGTCGGTAATGAAACGATAGAGCGCCTTGTCCCGCGCACGGATCAGGAAGTCGAACATGCGCTTCTGGGTGATGGGATCGCCGATCTGCACCGCCGTAACCGGCGAGTTCTCGTTCAACTCCTCGGACGAAAAGGTCGCGCCGTGAATTCCATCCTTGCCGATACGGCCGCCGGTCATCACGATCAGGTCGCCCGGATGGATGGATTTTTCATGGCTCGGCTGACCGTTGATTTCGCGCGGCATTATCCCGGCTGTACCGCAGAACACCAGAGGTTTGCCGGCAAAACGCTCGTCAAAGACCAGCGAACCGTTGACCGTGGGGATGCCGCTCTTGTTGCCGCCATGCTCGACGCCCTCCACTACCCCTTCGTAAATGCGCCGGGGATGGAGCAGGCGCGCGGGTAACGGTTTTTCATAAAACGGGTCGGCGAAACAGAAAACATCGGTATTGAAGATCAGTTTGGCCCCCTGCCCCGTGCCGAAGGGGTCGCGGTTGACTCCCACAATGCCGGTCAACGCCCCGCCGTAGGGGTCCAGGGCCGACGGCGAATTGTGGGTCTCCACCTTGAAGACCAGCGACTGTTGGTCGTTGAACTTGATGACCCCGGCATTATCCTTGAACACCGACAGGCAGAAGTCCCTGTCACCCAAATTTGCGCGCACATCCTTGGTGGTACGCTGGATGAACGACTTGAACAGGGATTTGATCTCCTGTTTGTTGCCCTCTTCGTCCTCGTACTGCACCGTGCCCGAAAATATCTTGTGCTTACAGTGCTCGGACCAAGTCTGGGCCAGGCACTCCAATTCCACATCGGTTGGGTTAGCGCCCAAACCTACGGTGGTGCGCTTCGCTATGACCAGCGGATCGCGGTAGTGGGCCTGGATGATCCGCATTTCTTCCAGGGTCAGGGCCAGTACCCCTTCTTTGCTGATGCGCAACAAATCCTCGTCGGAAACGTTCAGATCAATCTCGCGCACCTCAGCCTTAACCTCGGCCAGCACCTTGGGAACCGTCGGCGAAAACCCGCGCCGGGCCATGAAATCGGCCGCCGAGAGCACGCTATAACGCTGGATAAGGGTATTGCACAAGAGACCGGTGGCGATGCCTTCCACGTCGGACAGCTCAAAGGTCCCCTTCAGCAGGTATTGCACCGAATAGTAGACCCCCTCGCCGGCGGCAAAGGGACGGCCGGTCAGATATTCGACGGCTTCCCGGGCGGTGCGCCCCACGTTGTCGGTCACGCCGGGACGGAAGCCGACCTCCACGGCAAAATCGAAACCGGCCGCCAAGGGCCGTTCGATACTCCACTCCTGGATAACCGGGTCGCTGAACGGGCCAGCCGCAGTCTGATGGAGTTCTTCCTGCGTAAGAGGGGCATCCACGGTATAGACGTCAATGGTACGGACCTCGTTCACCTGCAAGTGCAGGAAATGCTCGATTTCCCGTTTGATCCGCTCTCCGCGGGCGTCGCGGACACCCTCCTTCAGGGCCACTTCGATTCTGTATGCCATGTCAATTGGTTCCTTTTTCCATTGGGCCTCCTGCAAAACTATTGCGGGGCCGATCTGCTGTGTTGCCGCTCGCTCGGAAACTCAACGTACTAAACAGTACGCCTCGTTCCCTCACTCGCTTGCGCCCTGCATATCGGCCTCCTCATTACGTTTTGCAGGAGGCTCCATGATCACCGTCCTGATGGGGAACGGGATTTCAATGCCGTTTTCGTTAAAACGGCGAATAATCAGCGAATTGATCTTGTCGGTGACGGAGAACAACAGTGAATATTCCTCCACCCAGAAAAACAGCGACATATTCAGGGCCGAATCGCCAAAGGAGACAAAATATGCTTCCGGCACCGGGTCGCGTAGTACGCCTTCAACCTCATGAGCCGTGGCCACCAGGAGTTCCTTGACGCGCTCCACGTCGCAACCGTAGGCCACACCGATGTTGATGCGCCCCTTGACACGGGCATCCGGGAAGGCCTGATTGATCAGCATGGTATTGCACAGGTCCGAGTTGGGAATGATCAACAACTGATTGTCCAATGTCCTGATCTTGGTGCTGCGCAGGCCAATGCCAGCCACATCCCCCACTTGGCCGCCCGACAGTTGGATGCGGTCACCGATTCGGAAGGGCTGGTCGAGCATGAGAGTGAAACCAGAAATCATGTTGGCCAAGGTGTCCTTAGCCGCCAGGCCGATAGCCAGCGAACCGATCCCCAAGGCGGTAACCACCGAGAAAATGTCGTAGTTAAAATGCTTGAGGATGACAATCAGCGCCGTACCCATCAGAAACAGCATGGTCAGCTTTTCGGCAATCGGAATCATGTGCCGGGAGATCAGGGCATCGTGATCGTGCTGCCGGCCGGCGATATACCATTGCAACAGCTCGTCAAAGGAGTGGTAGATCAGATTGAAAACGATAATCACCAGGGCGATGAAGAGCACACCGGAAAAAACCGTCACCAGCTTTTCATGCAGCGGCAGGGAGCGGATCGCCAGATAGATGCCCAGTGTGACCAAAAGCCGAGAAACATGGGGAATAACCTGTAGGAGAATACGGTCGTCCAGATCGGTACTGGTGAAGGCGGCTATGCGTTTGCCCCATTTGTTCAGCGCCAGAACGGCCAGTTGGGCCAGCATCCAGAAAAACGCCAGGATCAGCAGCGCGCCCAGAATATCCTTGGCCCAGAACAGAATGGGGCCATCCGCATCCTGCGGGCGGAAGAGCCCTTGAACAAATGAGAGAATCCTATTATTCACCGAAGACTCGCTTGAAGATGGTATCGACGTGTTTGAGGTGATAGTTGAGATCGAACGACTCACGGATCTTGGCCTCGCCCAGGGCGCCGACCACATCCTGGTCTGCCAGCAACTCTTCCTGAAAATCCTTGCCTTGTTCCCATACCTTCATGGCGTTGCGCTGCACCAGACGATAGGCGTCCTCGCGTGACACACCCGCCTGGGTCAGATCGAGAAGAATCTTCTGGGAGAAAACCAGACCCTTCATCTTGTTCAGGTTGTCCAGCATATTCTTGGGGTAAACCACCAGATTCTTGATCAGGCCACTGAGGCGCCGCAAAGAAAAATCGAGCGCAACCGTGGCGTCCGGGCCGATGTAGCGTTCCACCGAGGAATGGGAAATGTCCCGTTCGTGCCACAGTGCCACGTTTTCCAACGCCGGGATACACATGGAACGTATATAACGGGCCTGCCCGGTCAGGTTTTCCGAAAGGATCGGGTTTCGCTTGTGGGGCATGGCCGACGATCCCTTCTGCCCCTTGCTGAAAAACTCCTCCGCCTCCAACACCTCGGTACGCTGCAGGTGGCGGATCTCGATGGCGATACGCTCAAGGGACGAGGCGACCAATGACAGGACGCAGAAGTACTCGGCATGACGGTCACGGGGGATAACCTGGGTCGAAACCGGTTCCGGCGTGAGCCCCATTTTATTACAAACATACTCTTCCACATAGGGGTCGATGTTGGCAAAGGTGCCGACTGCACCGGATATGGCACCGGTAGCGATATTCTCGCGGGCTGCGGCCAGACGCCGGCGGTTGCGCTGCATCTCGGCATACCAGGAGGCCAGTTTGAGACCAAAGGTAACCGGTTCCGCATGGATGCCGTGGGAACGGCCGATGCAGACGGTATCCTTGTGCTCCAGGGCGCGTTCCTTGATGGCTGCCAGCACCATGTCCAGATCAGCCAGCAATTCGTCGGCGGCCTGAACAAGTTGCACCGACAGACAGGTATCCAGCACGTCGGAAGAGGTCATCCCCTGGTGAATGAAGCGCGCCTCCGGCCCGACATATTCGGACACTGAGGTGAGGAATGCGATTACATCGTGCTTTACCTCGGCCTCGATCGCATCGATTCGGGCTATGTCGAAGTTCCCTTTTTCACGGATGACCGGCACCACCTCCTTGGGAATAACGCCCAGTTCGGCTTGGGCTTCACATGCCAGGGTTTCTATCTCAAGCCAGATGCGAAAACGGTTTTCGGGTTCCCAGATGCGGGCCATGTCGGGGCGGGTATAACGTGGAATCATGTATCCTCCGTGCGGAAACGGTCTTTTTCCACTCTGGCCTTGGCTATCTGCGGCCTTGTTTGTGCGACGTACCGAGTGGTACGTCTCCGCGCAAGTCCTTGATATTCAAACCCAGAACGAAAAAATCCACGCTTCTGAATTATATCTATGAATTAAACTTCCAAAACATCACTTGCTTTATACTGATCACCGATCACAATCCGGGGAGCGCAAACGCTCTGGTCACGCAAAAAGGCATCCGTGGTGCGAACCACGTGATCAGGGTGGTTGTTGATCTCGGACAGGTGTGCCATGACCAACGCCTCCAGCCCGGCGTGGGCCAGATCAAACAAAAGAGCCAACGATTCCTCATTGGACAGGTGGCCGTGACGCGATTTGATGCGCTGCTTCAGCTCCCAGGGATAGGGGCCGTTCATCAGCATCTCCACGTCATGGTTCGATTCCAGGTTCAGCACCCGGCAACCGCGCAACTTTTCCGCTACCAGGCGAGTGACGATCCCCAAATCTGTGGCCGAGCCGCAACGACCCTCCCGCGACTCCAGAACAAAACCGACCGGGTCGCAGGCGTCATGGGTGATGGGAAACGGGTCTACCTGAGTATCCCGGAACGTCAAGGCGCAGCCGGCTTCGAACTCGATCAGACGTGTCTTATGCAGATATTTCTCCGCTTTTTTGCACACCAGATGACTGGCGACCACAGGCACCTTGAACTTGCGGGCGAAGGCCCCCACGCTCCGGATATGGTCGATATGCTCGTGGCTGACCAGCACGGCGTGAACACGTGCCGCGTCGATACCACAGACATCCATGCGCAGCAATGTCTCACGCAACGACAGACCCACATCGATCAGCAGACGGGTGTCACCGGTTTCGACGTACAGACAGTTTCCCTTGCTGCCGCTGGCCAGCGAACAGATTTTCACACAAACTCCAGGATTCCCGGACTGACGAAGCACATGTCCCCAAGGACACAAACAATAGAAGGATTTCGGATAGTTATAATTAACGCACGACGGCGTTTATGCGGCTTAATAATAAACTATATTTATACTCGAAGCGCAGAATAGTTTCAAGGGTAATCATGGCGCCCATGTTTCAAAATTCTTGCCACAGAATCACGGAGTCACTGAGGTATCTCAGAGATCTCTCAGGAATAATCACATAAACAAATGGGCGGCCTCGCAATTACTAAATAAGACTCCTTATGGATTTTTCCTCGTGTCTCTATGTATCCATGACAGATAGTTGGTTTGCGCCGTTTACCCCCGTGGATGGATCTCTTGGTGCAACCGTTTCAGTCGTTCACGGGTGACGTGGGTATAGATTTGGGTGGTAGAGAGGTCGGCGTGTCCCAACATGATCTGTACGCTACGCAGGTCAGCGCCGTTTTCCAGTAGATGGGTGGCAAAGGAGTGTCGCAGGGTGTGGGGCGAGATGTTCTTGCGGATACCGGCCAGCAAGGCCCGTTTTTTGATGATGTTCCAGAACGCCTGGCGGCTCATGCCCGAACCCAGACGGGAAAGAAAGAGAAAGGGGGTCTCCCCCAAGGGGTCGACTTTGGCGCGGACGACAGTAAGATATGCCCCAACCTTGTCGCAGGCCGATTCGCCAATGGGCACCAATCGTTCCTTGTTGCCTTTTCCCACAGTCATGAGATAGCCGGAGTCCAGATTAACCTCGCGCAGCCTGAGGCCGACCAGTTCCGAGACCCGCAGGCCGGTGGCATAGAGCAACTCCAGCATGGCCAGGTCTCGGGTATTTTCGGCCGCCGCCCCGGAACAGGCGGCGAACAAGGCATCCACCTCCTGAGTTGTGAGGAACTCTGGCAACTTGTGCAGAATGCGGGGCGCTTCGATTATCGAGGTCGGATTGGTTGCGGCGTAATTTTCCACCATCAGAAACTTATGGAACATGCGGATGGCGGAGAGGCAGCGCGCCCGACTGCGCGGGCCAATCCCCCGGTCTTTCAGCCGTCCCATGAAAAGTGCAATATCCGTGGACTTCACGCTATCGGAAGATGTGCACCCTTCTTTGTCGAGAAAATCCAGGTAGCGGGCCAAGTCGTGGCTATAGGCATCCTGCGTGTTGGCCGAGAGCCCCTTTTCCACAGCCAGATAGCTTATGAACAGGTCGAGGTAGTCGTTCATGGAATCCGAATCTCTCCCGGAATGGTGGGCAGCCTGAAAAGCTCTTGCGGAATAAGGAAGAAGGCACGTTGCTCGCGTGGTTCACAACCGAATCTATTGCCCTATGATTCTTCCAGTTTCCACCTCAAATACATCTCCTCCACCTTATCCCTGGCCCATGGAGTTCTCCGCAGAAACTTCAAACTGGACCCGATGCTCGGGTCATGGGTAAAACACCTGATATCGATCTTTTTTCCCAATTCCGCCCAGCCATAGTGATCGGCCAGTTCGGTTACCATCATCTTCAAGGTGACGCCGTGCAGAGGGTCTCTGGATCTTTCTTCCGTCATAAGCGCCTCTGGATCAGATCCATTCGTCGATGGCTCGTATCAGGCGCGACGTGATCTCTTCCAACTTCTCGTCGAATACGATCTTCTGCCCGAAGATGTCTCGTACGTAAAAAACGTCGGCTACCTGGTCAACCTTGGTTGAAATCTTGGAAACACCTATGTAGAGCCCCAGGTGGGTCAAGGTACTGGTGATCAGATAGAGCAGCCCGACCTTGTCATGGGTGTAGATATCGATGACCGTATAGTCCTCCGACACTTCGTTGTCGATTTCCACACGGGTCGGGAAACGCGGGATCGGGCGGGCTGTGAGGAGCGAAGGGCGCTGGCGGCTCTCCACAAGCTCCGCGACACTGACCTCGCCATGGAGGGCCCGACGCATGTCGTCCTGAACCTTTTGCCAGCGTTGCGCATCGGTGATGACCAAGCCTTGCGGAGAATTAACCTGGAGTATGTCCAACACCTTGCCGTTACGACTGGTGTTGATCTGTGCCCCCAGTATGTTTACGCCATTGGCGGCCATGACGCCGGTAATACGCGAAAACAAGCCCGGCATGTCGTGGGTACAGATGGTAAACTCGGAATAGCCGCTCTCCTGCTGGTGGACGATCTTCATGAGGAGGCTGTTCGTTTCCAGGCCAAGCAGCAGACGGGCGTGACCGGAGATCAGAGCCACGTCGTTGGAGAGCAGCAAACGGACCGGCATGGACTTGAGTTCTTCCCGGACCGCTGCCACCGGAAAATCGTCCTGCAACTGCTCCGTAACCTTCTTGATGACACCTTTGACCCGTTCGCTGCTGGCCTCCAGGTGAAAGTTGCCTCGTTCCAGCACATTGAAAGCCTTTTCATACAACTCCTGAAACAAAAGCGCCTTCCAATTGGTCCATACGTCCGAACCCACCGCCCTGACATCGGCTATGGTCAAAAGATAGAGCATCTTAAGGTTTTCGCTGGTCTCCATCTGGAGTGCAAACTGGACCACCATCCGTTCGTCGTGCAGGTCGCGACGTTGGGAAATGTGGGCGAACAGCAGGTGGTGTCGCACCAGGAATTCCAGTCGTTCGGTACCTTCCCTGGAAAGTCCCATGCGTCGGGCAATGGTGGGGATCATGGCTGCGCCTTTTTCGGCGTGGCCACCCCCCTCCCCCTTACCGATGTCGTGAAACAGGACTGCCAGGAGCAGCAGTTCACGCTTGCCGATCTGGGAAGCGACCTCACACGGGAAGGGAAGTACCTCCTTTGATTGGCCGGTCAGCATCTTTTCGGCCTCCTCCACGGCAAACAGGGTATGAATATCCACGGTATAGATGTGGTAGATATCGTGCTGCACCTTGCAGTAAATATGCTCCAACTCGGGTATGTAATGATTGAGAAACTCCAGGTGGTGCATGCTCCGCAAGGTTCCGGCCACATCCTTGGGCGAACGCAGGATGGCCAGGAACGATTGGTTCACATCGCGGTTGCGGCGGAACTTGTCGTTGACCAGATGCAGGTTTTTGCGGACCAGCGCCTTAACGCGAACATTCAGGGCGACGCCGTGTTTCTGGGCCAGCTCGAAGATGCGCATCAGAACAACCGGGTTTTTCTCCACCACCGTCTCGTCGGGGATGATCAACTCCCCCTTGAGCACGAAGCAGCCGTCTCCCACCGGTCGCCGCACGAAGTAGCCTAGAATCTTCAAGGCCCCCTCATCGCGCCAGATACAACGCGACACCAAGCTGGAGGCAAAGTGTTCGACCCGGTTGGCGTGACGGTAGTAATCCCGCATGAAATCTTCCACCGCAAGCACCCTGCCATGGTCGCGGTAGCCCATGAAACGGGCCAGATGCACTTGAGCATCAAAGGTGAGCTGGTCGTTCTTGCGGCCATTGAAATAATGCAATTCATTGCGGATGCGCCAGAGGTAGTCGAGGGCGGCATAATAGGTATCCAACTCCTCCTCCGCCAATATCCCCTTAATGATCAACTCCTTGGGGTTGGTAAACTTATACTTGACGCGCGCCGCCCACATGGCGGTCTGCAGGTCGCGTAAGCCTCCCTCGCCTTCCTTCAGGTTGGGTTCAAGAAGGTAAACAGTCGAGCCGTATTTTTCCCGGCGGGCCTTCATATCGGCCATCTTTTCCTTGATGAACTTGTCGCTGGACTTGGTCAATATCTGGGTAAAGATCACCTTGGAAAGAGAGTCAAAAAGCTGCCGGTTTCCGCTCAGGTAGCGGGCATCGATGAGGGCAGTCTTGACCGTACTGTCCGCGGCGGCCATTTCGACGCAATCGGCGATTCTTCGCACCGAATAACCTACGTCCAGGCGCATGTCCCACAGAAAATACAAAAGTTTCTGGGCCACGTCCTCCACGCGTGCCACCGGCATGCTACCGTCGTGAAGAAACATGATATCGATATCGGAGTTGGGATTCAATTCGCCACGGCCATACCCCCCCACAGCAACCAGGGTGATATGCTCCATCATGCTGCCGCCGTCAACGTCGTACAGGATACTCTGGAAAAGTTTGTTGTTAAGCTCGTCCATCATATCGCAGATCAAATGGGTCACCTCGTTGCCGGAGGCGCCCGCTTCGTGCAGTTTTTTTATCTCCTCGCGGTAGTTGCCGAGAAAATTTTTGCAGCCGGAAAAATACAACGGCCGTTTCTCTTCGAACCCGGCCATACCTGCGTCGCCAACTGCGCGTATGTCATCAGGAAAATATGGATCAATAAAAAATTGCATGGGGCTCCTCTTGGGGAAACAATATACTTATGGCTCGGCAGGCGTCGTTGGCGACCGTCCAGAAGGGGATTATACGTCACGCGGGCCGATGAGTCAAAAGCAATAAAGTGGCGGCAGAGCCGCCAGGAATCCGCTTATATCGATTTCAAATCCGGGGCGAGGTCAAAACGGCGGGCATTGAGAAGACAAAGGCGTACCTGTAGTACGCCGAAACGCGGATATGACATGATTTTGGACTGGCATTACTCCACCCTCATTAAACGTCCGACGCCATTCTCGATCTCGACATACGCCTTAAGGCGTTTCCTCCATTCGCCGGGGATGGCGGAAACGCCTAGAAATGCGCCCAGCCAGGACCCAACCATGGCCGCCCGCCCAGCGTTGTCGCCGCCGGCAGATGCCGTGGCCTTCAACGCTCCGCTAAAGTCATTGTCATGGTGCAGGGCGCTGTGCACTGCTGCCGGAAAACTATTGGCCAGCGGACAGGACTGACCGAACCTCGCCGTTACCGTACGTACCGGCAGGCTGCGGGACGAGCAGGCATCCCTGATATTCCGGCTCACTTCGGCGCCGGGATATCCCTCAGTCTCCATCTGTTCCGCCGCTTTGTTGAGTGCCTCCGACAGGGGGCGGCCTGAAAACAGTTCACGCAGGATCACGGCATGGGCCTTGAGATAGGCCACGGCACGCTCGTTATTCTGACAGACCCGCGTAGCCCGCTCTACCTGCGTTAGATAATCGCTGCTACGGAAATAGCGCGCCGCCAGCGGCGCCAACCGGCTGATGGTGGCGGGCTGGTCGTCGTCGGCACCATCCTGGAAACTGTAGGCCGCATCGGGGTGGGCCTCCCGGAATGCTCGAAAGTTGGCTAACGTTCCTGTAGTGGCATGATCACGGTACCCCTTGTAGGCCGGACATTCCATCATCGCCACGAAACGGCTCCCGAAATCGGCGGCGTCGAATCCATCCCGTTCCATCAACGAACGTAGCAGAAGCAACGCGGCATCCCCGTAGTGGGTCAGTTCACCCGGCCCCTTGCCGAAGTGGTAGTGCCCCTCGGCAGGCGGATCAAAACCTCGCGGCCCGCCAGGAAAGAGTCGGTCCAATTCATTGAGGTCATAGACCCAATGACTTCCAAGGCAAAAAGCGTCACCTACAAACTGCCCCCACACCGCCCCGGCAATGCGGTCGGCAAGGGAAACATCACGATTGTTGAAAGTTTCTTCAGCAGCCATAGCCATAACCTCCATCAACTGTACATTATTAATTATAACGCTTTCCAGCAACAATGGAAAATAATGCTGGTGTTTTGTGGTGGCCGACAACAGGTGGCACTGCCGCAAACAGCGGCCATGCTCCGAACCGAAATAATTCGTGCGAACAAAAAAGCCCCGTTTCGGAAGTCCGAAGCGGGGCGCAACTTTTGTCGGGCGGCATAGGCCTTGGTGGCCGGAACCGGGCAAGATCACCAGGATCAAATTAGTTTATCCCATGACGATGATAAGGTCTTCCTTCTCCACCTTTTCCCCTTCTTTGAACTTCACTTCAGCCACCTTGGCGTCGGCCTTGGCCTTAATGTTGGTCTCCATTTTCATGGCCTCGGTCACCATCAGTACATCGCCGGCCCTAACCAGGTCACCGGCTTTGACGTTGACCTTAAGCACTTTGCCCGGCATGGGGGCGCCGAGATGATTGGGATTGCCCTTGTCGGCCTTCTCGCGTACGGTTTCATCGCTCTTGACCGATTGATCGCGGATGACCACCGAACGGTTGTTGCCGTTCAGTTCGAAGTACACCGTGCGGGTGCCATCGGCCTGCACACGCCCCACGGCGTTGAGCTTGATGATCAGGGTCTTGCCCGGCTCGATCTCGATGGAAGTTTCCTGCCCGGGTTCCAGTCCGTAAAAGAAGATCGGCGTGGGAATAACCGAGGTATCGGAGTATTCCTGGCGGTGGCGGTCGAATTCGGGATACACATGCGGATACAGGATATTGGAGACAAGCGCCTTATCGCTGACCGCATGCTCCAGCTTTTCCTCCAGCTTGAGCCGCTCCTCTTCGAAATCGACCGGTTCCAGCAACTCGCCGGGACGACAGGTAATAGGCTGTTCACCCTTCAGAATAATCTTCTGTAACTCCTGCGGCCACCCTTGGTAGGGTTGACCAAGCATTCCCTTGAACATGCCCACTACCGATTCAGGGAAAGCAAGTTCATCCCCCTTGGTGAAAACATCCTGCGGTTCAAGGTTGTTTTTGACCAGAAACATAGCCATGTCGCCGACCACCTTGGAGGAGGGGGTAACCTTGACGATATCGCCGAACAGGAGGTTGACCTTGTGGTACATCTCCTTACATTCGTCCCAGCGTTCCAGCAGGCCCAATCCGGCCACCTGGGGCTTGTAGTTGGAATACTGGCCACCTGGGATCTCGTGGTGATAGACCTCGGCTGTGCCGGACTTGAGGCCGGACTCGAAGGGGGCGTAGTAGTCTCGAACCGTCTCCCAGTAGTTGGCCAGCCTTTGCAGGCCTCGGGCATTGACCTTTGGATCCCGCTCGCTCCCTTCCAGAGCCGCCACCAAGGCATTCAGGTTGGGCTGGGCCGTTAACCCCGAAAGCGATGACAGGGCCGCATCGACTATGTCCACCCCGGCTTCGCTGGCCTTCAGCAGGGTTGCGCTGCCGTTGCTGGAAGTGTCGTGGGTGTGGAGATGGACCGGGATGCCGACGTTTTCCTTAAGAGCCTTTACCAACTTGTAGGCGGCCAACGGCTTGAGCAGGCCGGCCATGTCCTTGATGGCCAGGATATGGGCACCCATCTTTTCCAACTCTTTGGCCATATTCACGTAGTATTCCAGCGGATACTTGTCCCGCTTGGGGTCGGTGATGTCGCCGGTGTAGCAGATGGCAGCCTCGCAGATCTTGCCGGTCTTGCGTACCGCCTCCATGGCTACCTGCATGCCGGTGGTCCAGTTGAGGGAGTCAAAGACACGGAAGATATCGATGCCCGAATTGGCGGCCTCTTCCACAAACTTCTGCACCACATTATCCGGGTAGTTGGTGTAGCCCACGGCGTTTGAGCCGCGCAGAAGCATCTGAAACAGGATGTTAGGAATCTGTTCGGAGAGCTTGTGTAACCGCTGCCAGGGGTCTTCCCTCAGAAAGCGCATGGAGACGTCGAAGGTGGCGCCGCCCCAGCATTCGAGAGAGAACAGGTCGGCCCCAAGGTGGGAGGTCGGCTCGGCAATCCTGAGCAAGTCGTAGGTGCGCACTCGGGTGGCCAGGTTGGACTGGTGGGCGTCGCGCATGGTCGTGTCGGTCAGAAGCAGTTTGTTCTGCTCCAGGATCCATTTGGAAAGCCCTTCGGCCCCCAGCTTCATGAACAAATCACGGGAACCGGCCGGGCGAGGTTTGGTCACGTCGGTTTCCGGCACCTGGGCCTCCAGCAGATCGGCTGATTTGAGCGGTTTTACGATACCGGGCGAGCCGTTGACGACCACATCTCCGAGAAATTTGAGCACCTTGCTGGCGCGGTCCTTTTTCTCGCGGACCTTGAGCAGTTCAGGGTGTTTCTCAATGAACGAGGTGTCACACCCACCTTTGAGAAAGACCGGATGGGTGACTACATTCTCCAGAAAACCGATGTTGGTCTTGACGCCGCGCACGCGGAACTCTTGCAGCGCGCGGTTCATGATATGGGCCGCAGCCTGGAAAGTCAGTCCCCAGGAACTGATCTTGACCAATAGGGAATCGTAGTGGGGGGTGATCTTCGCGCCAGTAAAGGCGTTGCCGGCATCCAACCGTACCCCGCAACCGGCCGCCGAGCGGTAGGTGGTCAGGGTCCCGAAGTCCGGGGCAAAGTTGTTGGCCGGGTCTTCGGTGGTGATGCGGCACTGGATGGCGTAGCCGCGCATGTCTATGGCACTCTGGCTGGAAATATTGATCTCCGGGTCGGACAATTTGTGGCCGCAAGCGATCAGGATCTGGTCCTGCACCAGATTGCGGCCGGTAATCATCTCGGTTACCGTGTGTTCCACCTGAATGCGGGGGTTCATCTCGATAAAGTACCAATTCCCCTCCTGGTCCAGCAAAAATTCCACGGTCCCGGCATTGCGGTATTTGACCTGGCCGGCTATCTTGAGGGCCGCATCGCACAACTCCTCGCGGGTCTTCTGGGACAGGGAGAGGGAAGGTGCGAACTCCACCACCTTCTGATGGCGGCGCTGGATCGAACAGTCACGTTCATAGAAGTGCACCAAATTGCCGAAATTATCCCCCAGTACCTGCACCTCGATATGCTTTGGATTGGCCAGGTAGCGTTCCAGGAAGACGGCCGGATTACCGAAGGCCGCCTTGGCCTCGCTGCCGGCAGTCACCAGCCCCTCCAGCAACTCCTTTTTGTTGTGGGCCACGCGCATACCGCGGCCGCCGCCGCCCGCAGCGGCTTTGATGATGATCGGGTAGCCGTGTTCCTTGGCGAACCTGAGGGCCTCCTCCTCTTTTTCGATGGGGTCCTCGGTCCCGGGAACGGTGGGGACCCCCGCAGCGAACGCCACTTTGCGGGCCGCCACCTTGTCTCCCAAGGCGCGCTGCATCTCGGCGGTGGGACCAATAAAGGCGATCCCGTTGGCCTCGCACTTTTCAGCAAACTCTGCGTTCTCCGCCAGGAAGCCGTAACCGGGATGAATGGCATCCACGTCGGCCTTAAGGGCCAAGGCGATTATTTCGTCAATCCCCAGGTAGGCGTCGATTGGGGCCTTACCCTTGCCCACCAAATAGGCCTCGTCGGCCTTGTAGCGGTGGAGCGACAGCTTGTCCTCTTCCGAATAAATGGCTACCGTGCTGATACCCAGCTCGGTACAGGCCCGAAAGATGCGGATAGCGATCTCGCCGCGGTTCGCGGCCATAACCTTGCGAAACTTCTGTTTCTGCATGAATATCCTCCGAAGTGTATGGGTACCCTGGAACGTTTAACGTGGTTGAAAATAGTGTGCCCTAAACGTCAAAACATTTAGCAAAACTAAATTTATTCAGCTATTTTAAATAGTTACACTGTAAACAATGGCGACAATAAAACAGATTGATGGGGCTTTGTCAACTACGTTTTTTCAGGCCGTGATACAGGGGATGTAGAGAAGGCCTTGCCGAACGGAAAAAGGAAAGGTCATAACGTATGGGAGGGGTCATTATGAAAAAAAGACAGTATAGGTACGCTGCTCGATGGCACAGGAGACTCTGCGGACAAAACGAAGCCGGTCCGCCAGCTACTTCTTCAATGTGATCGTTGAAATGCTTTTGTCGATGACGGCAAAGAGCTTTTCGTAATTGACCGGCTTGAGAACATAATTATTGACACATGGCTCGATGGAATCCAGCAGGTAGCTCGTCCCGCTGTGCGCCGTTAAAAAGATGATGACCGTTTCGGAGTTGATGGCCTTTATGGCGGCAGCCATCTCTATGCCGTCCATTATCGGCATGCTGATGTCCGTAATGACGATATCGTGGCGATGTTCCTTGAAGAGCGCGAGACCCCGCTCCCCGGTTTCCGCCGCGTCGAGACGCGAAAAACGGTATTTACTTTCAAATACCGAACAAAGAATCTCGCGTGCGCTCTGTTCGTCTTCCACGTATAGGACAGAAACCAATAATTGGTCGGTCTGCATATCAAACCTCTATGGTGAATTCCGCGCCATTTCCCGTATTACGGACACTAAGCCTGCCGTGCATGTTTTTTTCGATGATGGTCTTGGCCATGAACAACCCGATGCCGGTCCCTTTATCCGGCCCTTTGGTCGTGAAATATGGGTCGAATATCTTGTCGATGATATGGGCGGGGATGCCACCCGCATTATCGCTTATAGTAACCACGGACCCGCCGTCCCCTCCGAAGGCCCTGATCACAACCCTGGCCTCATCGATGTCTTGCTCGGAAAAGGCATCGCGCGCATTCAGCAGTATATTGAGAATCACCTGGGAATATTCGTTCGGGAAGCCGGAAACCCAGACATCATGTGCCGTATCCGCATCGATCTCGATATGGTGGGCCTTGAAGCTCTCATTGATCAGCGAGAGTGTTTGAAGAATGATGGCATGTACGCTGAAGGAGATCTTTTCCTTATCCGGCTTGAAAAAGTTTCTGAAGTCATCAATGGTCCGGGACATGTGATAGACCAGCTTCATTGCTTCCTGAGTGCTCTCTTGGAGAAATTCCGCGTTTAACTTGCCGGAGTTATAAAACAACAAGAGCCTCTGGATGATGAGCCCGAGAGTATTCAAGGGTTGGCGCCACTGATGGGCAATATTGCCGATCATCTCACCCATGGCTGCCTGGCGGCTCTGAAGCAGTATCAATCGTTCCTTTTCCCTCAAATCCTGTTCCGTGCGCAGACGTTCGGCTGTCTCTGCCAGCAATTGCTGCTCGGCAAGTTTCCGTTCCGTGATATCGGTATGGGACCCGGCCATCCGGTGGGGATTTCCATCATCATCCCGGAAGCAGGCGCCGCGCGTCAGGACCCAGCGATAGCTTCCGTCTTGGTGCCGCAGGCGGTATTCTAGGCAGAACTCGGGAATTCTCCCCTCCAAGTAACCATTCAGGGTTTCCAATGCGGTCCGATAATCATCTGGGTGGATCAAGTTCATCCACTCGTCCATGACATTGTCTATCTCATTTTCACCGTACCCCAACACCTCCTTCCAGCGGGACGAGACGAAAGCTGTGTTCGTTTCAAGATCCCAATCCCAGATGCTGTCGCTGGCCCCCTGGACGGCAAGCATGTAACGTTCATTGCTTTTGCGTAACGCCGACTCCGTTATCTTCCGCTCCGACACATCGCGAAAGATGATACACGCCCTGGAATTCCCATCCTTGTCGGCAAACAACGACGAGCTCAACTCGCAAGGGATCCTGCTGCCGTCTTTATGAAGAAACGTTACCTCTCCGCGCGCCTTGCCGGTCCGTACCCGTTCCTCAAGCAGGGCCGCTGCCTGCTGATCCGCCTCATCGATGATCTCCTGTCTGCTCCGGCCACATATCTCCACCTCGGTCATACCGAGGATACGGCAGGCTTCGGGGTTCGCCTCCAAAACGTCGCCTTCTGGGGTAGCAAGCAGAATTCCATCGATACTGTTATTGAAAAGGGACCGGTAGCGATCCTCGTTCTCACGCAAGGCATCTTCAACCCGTTCCCGTTCACAAATCTCCATCTGCAGGACACGAATCGTTTCCGCCAACTCGGAGGTTCGCTCGGCAACCCGCTGCTCAAGCTCTGCATGGGCCTGTTGTAGCTCCTGCTCAACCCTTCTTCGTTCGGTGATATCGGTGATGATCGAAAAAAGATGTGCCCTCCCCTGGAAACGGATTGCCCCGGAAGACACTTCCACACTCCGCTGGGAGCCATCTGCCAGGCGATGCTGAAAGATGAATCTGGAAGCAGTGCCGTTACCGGCACGATACATATTTTCCCTGATCTCATCCTGAGTTTGGACGTTGATATCAAAAATGTCCATGGCGGTAAGCTGCTCTCGCGAATAACCGTAAAACGAAACCGCCGCGGGATTGGCATCAACGATACTCCCGCTATGCGGCTCAATTATCAGCATGACATCGGTGCTGCTATTGAACAGGCTGTCGTAACGCGCTTCACTTTCTGCGCACGATATGCGCATCCGGGAATGCATCCTCAGAAAAGCGACCGAGAGCCATAACACAATCAACGCCAGAATCCTGTTGAAGACGGCTGTTCCGAAATGACTGGCAGGAGGCGTAACCAGAAGATCGACGATCATCAGCGGCGTACTGAGGCTTGCAAACCAGGTTACGGGTCCGGCCCCCAGGCTGCGAAACAGGAGCAGCGGCATAAAGAGGTAGGCGATCCACACCGCGGCGCCAGGCGGGGTCAGCAAATCGATAACAAAGATGGCGCCACATAACGCAAAAGCACCCATTAGTATTATAATTCGTTGCCTTGATTCAGCCATGACGGGACCGCCTGCTCCGGAAAAGGTTGTCGCACTTTGGTCTTCGCACAATAAAGACCACATTTATCTTGAAGCTATTACGTAGTATTCATAGCAAAAGATCATAACAATTTCACCTCTATATTTTCTAATGTTGCACACAGGAAAAAGGGGTCGGGATATGAGTTACAAACAACCATGCAGCAATTCAGTGCACCTGATGGAAAGCAACCTGCTCCGATACGCCGGGGAACCCGGATTCTTTTTCTATTTATGCAACAAATAATGCCTTTTATTACCCAGTTTTTTTGCAGAGCGATTGAAATGCTGATTTGTTTGATATAGTATTCAGGTAAATTAATTACACTGCGTCATTTATGACGCAGTGATTTGAGATAACGCATCATCGTTACGTCACGCGCAACAAGAAAAAATCCGACCATATGCGAGTTGACCATGGACAGCCGGAATAACAGCACAGCGCCGATCATGATAGTGGATGACGACCCCCAGGCATTATCATTGCTCAGGTCATTGCTCTGTCATGACGGATACGACAATGTCATAACATTTGACGACAGCCGCAGGGCGCTCGACTACTTCAACGTTCAGGAAGTAGCCGTCGTGGTGTTGGACCTATCTATGCCCAGATTTCACGGCATGTACCTGCTTGAGTTGTTTACCAAAAACAAACCGCATGTCCCGGTCATCATCGTAACGGCAGAAAACCAGATTGACTCGGCAATTGAGTGCATCAAGGCCGGAGCGGCCGATTATCTGACAAAGCCCATATCGATTAACCGTTTCATGGCCAGTATTACCCGAGCGTTGGAGTTGCGCTCCCTTAACGACGGCATCAGTTTTCTCCAAGACTCAACACAGGCCGTAACCCCGCCATCGACAATCGCCTCCCGACATTCCATTGTTACGCAAAACAAAAACATGCTCTCCCTCATGCAGTATGTGGAGATCATTTCAAACTCCCATCAGGCGGTCCTGATCAATGGGGAAACCGGAGTGGGCAAGGAACTCGTGGCCAAGGCAATTCACAACATGAGCAAGCAGAAGGGGGATTTCGTATCCGTCAACATCTCGGGACTGGACGATCTGATGTTCTCCGACACCCTCTTCGGCCATAAAAAGGGTGCCTACACCGGAGCGAACCAGGATCGGGAAGGCCTCATAAAAAGGGCGGCTCACGGCACCATATTCCTTGATGAAATCGGAGACCTGAACGAGATCTCCCAAGTAAAACTGCTGCGACTTCTCCAGGAAAACGAATACTACCCACTCGGGTCGGACAACCCTATCCAAAGCAATGCCCGCCTCGTGGTGGCCTCAAACCATAATCTTCGTCAGTTGGTAAACGAGGGAAAGTTCCGTAAGGACTTCTACTATCGTCTCTGCACCCACCAAGTGTCTATCCCACCCTTGAGGGACCGACTGGATGACATCCCGCTCCTTCTGGATCATTTTGTCGAAGAAACAGCTAGGATCATGGCGAAAGAAAGGCCTGCATATCGGAAGGAACTCGTTGATCTTCTCTGCAGCTACGACTTCCCCGGCAATGTACGCGAATTGAAAGCCATGGTCTTTGACAGTGTCACTAAGACCACTTCTTCTAAACTGTCAACCGAGTACTTCAGCAAGCTTATCGAGCGGGAACGGGATTCGTTCCCGTTTCAGGAACACAACCCGACTCCCAAGAGCAACACGGGAGCCAACGGCATCACCTTCGACCGGTTCCCCACGCTGAAACATGCCGAAACGGAACTGATCCGTAAAGCGCTGGAAATCGCAAAGAACAACCAGGGAATAGCCGCCCGGCTGTTAGGCATCACACGGCAAGCTCTCAATAATCGTTTGCAGCGGCTCAAAAAGGGTAACAGTTCCGCATAATTCTGGTTGATGCTGCGGCACTTCCCACGAGAGACCCAGACAAACTCAATCAAAAAGGCCCGCCTTTGAGGCGGGCCGGGAATGACCTGATGAATAGTTGGATAAATAAGCGCCCTACTTCTTGTGGCACTGATGACACTCGACCGGGCCTTTGTCATAGAGGTCGTGACACGAAATACAGAGCGTATGGGCAGTGTCCTTGCCCCAATTATCAATTTTTCCGTTCTCACGCGCGTGGCAGTGAAAACATTCGTTGTTCAGATCTTTCTGGTGCTTTCTATGCTGAAACGAAAGAGACATGACACCCATCTTGAGATTGATGAGCTCCGGGCCGAGGTTCGGTGGCTCCGCCGCTTGAACGGCTGAAGACATCCCACACAGCAGCAGTAGCACAATCATCGGCACAACAATTCGTTTCATAATTCAGGCTCCCCCTTGGCGTTGGTTTCAGCACACACTATCGAGAACGTAAAACTGCTACCTTAAAAAAAGCCGGATTCCTCATATTGACAGGTAATCCGGCTTTTTTCCATTTTAGTAGACCTCAACCAAGATTGGCGTTCAAAGGCCTAAGGAACTATTAATTTACTCTATAAATCTCATAAAAACGATGAATTGTGAACAAAAAAATACGGATATCTCCACCCAAAGTACATTGGGGTAGGTGCCCCCAGTGTAGATGGGTTCTCCTGGCCTGGGTTTCTACGGCAAACTTGCCGCAACCGGAACATTCGTATGGGCGACTGATCGGAAAAGACATCCTGAATTCCGGTGCAGTATGGACCTTTGGCAATGGAGATTGGGCCAGGTGACGGCGTGTAGGTATCCCGGCGCAAATCCCCAAAAGCGAATACAAAAAAGGCTGCCCAGTGATGGACAGCCTTTTTTGTTTGGTGGTCGGTATTCAAAATCAACCTGCTGCAACCCGTATGAAACCAGGAAAGCAAAAGCGGGTTTTACAATTTAGTAAACCCGCATTTTTACTGGCGCGCCCGACAGGATTCGAACCTGTGGCCCACGGCTTAGAAGGCCGTTGCTCTATCCAACTGAGCTACGGGCGCATACTCTGCTAACGAAGAGGAAGTTGAGATATATAGCACAAACCGCCATGGACGGCAACCGTCAATCACGCACCGCCAAGCCATTGGAAGCGAAAAACCAAGATAGAAACACGGCGCCTAGTGTTCATTCCTCTTTTGCCTGCTTCATGCGAATCGCTGCAACGATTTTGTTGTAAAGTTCATCCCCGTCACGGGCGGTGAGCTTTTTCTTATCCACCGTGGCCATGGGCATCTCCCGGCATGCGGAGCACTGTTTTATGCATTCCTTGACCTTGATATTGAGATCGGGGAATTCCTCGGTCAAGCGACGATATACCTTGCCTTTGCCCTTGTTATGTTCGCAGAAACGAATCTTCATGTCAGTGTCCTGTACGGTTAGCTGTGGGAAGTAATTCCAAGCTGGTCTGGCCGATTCCAAGGCGCAGCGACACGGCTATGGCAGGGTCTATGTCAAGAAGCCGTAACGACGGCAGCAGACAAAAGAGCTGGCGAACTCACCGCATGGGACACTAGACCGCGAACGGGGTACCTGCAGGCAGTACAAACACGCGTTTTGCCATGTCGGCATCGATCATCAGGATGCCGTGGCCATTGTCGCCGACCAGTTTGAGCTTGGCGATCAGGTCGCGGTCGTTATTTTCCTCCTCGATCTGTTCAGTCACGAACCATTGCAGGAATATCTGCGTCGCGTGATCCCTCTCCTGAGCAGCTTGCTCGCTCAGTTCGTTAATGCATTTGGTAATAAGCTCCTCATGGGCCAAGGTCCTCTGCATCATCTCAAGCAGCGACTTATAGGTGTTCGGCACAGACTTGCTGGACAGGAGTTCCACATTCACCCCCTGGTCGACAAGGTAGGCGTAGAATTTCATAAAATGAACCATTTCCTCCCGATACTGCACCATGAACCAGTTGGCCGCCCCTTTCAGCCCCATCTCGTTGGCACAGGACGACATGGAGAGGTAGATGTGCGCGGAATAGAGTTCAAGATTCATATGCTTGTTGAGTGAATCAGCCATTTTTTTGCTTATCATGGGGAAAAGCCTCCTGTCATATGTTTTACTTCAGTATACCCCTTAAACAGGGCATGTAAACGCCCTCCCTTCACATGAAGGGAGGGCGTTCTGGATTCAAAGAGAAGAAGGTCGCCGGGATAATCTGATGACCATGAAGCTGCCCACAAGGAACATGGGCAAGCTCAAAAGCTGCCCCATGGAAAAGAAACTGAGGAAGGTACCGATCTGCGCATCGGGTTGGCGGAAAAATTCGACAATAAAACGGAACAGGCCGTAACCTGCGCAGAAGGTCCAGGCAGGGATGCCGGTCACATCAGACTTACGGGCCATGATACGTACAATGAAGAACAGGACCACCCCCTCCAGAGAGGCCTCGTAGAGTTGCGAGGGATGGCGCGGGAGGTCGCCCCCTCCCGGAAAGATCATTCCCCAGGGGGCATCTGTCGGTCTGCCGTACAGTTCTCCATTAATGAAATTGCCGATCCTGCCGAGCCCCAATCCGACCGGCGCGCATTGCGCCGCCATATCGATCAGCACCCAGAAAGGAATCTTTTTGCGCCGAGCGAACAGAACAAAGGAAAGGATAACTCCCAAAAAGCCGCCGTGAAAGGACATACCTCCCTTCCAGACCGCAAAGACTTGCAATGGGTCGGCAAGGTAAACCCCAAGGTCATAGAACAGGATATAGCCGAGCCGTCCACCCAGAACAACCCCCAGGGCGCCGTAAAAAACCAGATCGGCTACGTCGTCCGGGGTCAGGGGAAGTTTTTTGCGCCGAACCTCGGCACGAAGAATGAAATAGGTGGCAACGAAACCCAAAACGTACATCAGCCCGTACCAGCGAAACTGGAGCGGGCCGATGCTTAGAAAAACAGGATTAATGTGGGGAAACTGCATGGAGACCGGGACCTCAGGCGCCGCAGCCGCAGCTGCGGGTACAGGCTCCGACGCGCATATGCAACGCCTTGATGAAGGAGGCATCGGTGGCGGTCTTTATCTCCTGAAGCACGTTATCGGGCACGGCCGAGTCGAGGGAAAGCAGTACCATGGCCTCTCCCTTCTTTTCACGCCGTCCCAGGTTCATTGAACCGATATTGATGTTGTACTGCCCCATGATGGTGCCGATCTTGCCGATTATGCCGGGACGGTCGTCATAGTTCAGGAGCAGCATGTGCTCTTCGGGAGTGAAATCCATGGAATAGTCGCGCAGCTTCACGATGCGGGGTGAACCTTCGAAGAGTGTGCCCGAAACCAGCCGGCGCTTGCCCTGCCCTTCGATCACCAGGGTAATGACATTGGAGAAGGCGCCCCCCTGGGTTGTCTTGGACTCTTCCACCACGATACCCATCTGCTCGGCGATCAGCGAGGCATTGACCATGTTGACGTCCTGGTCAACCACACGGTTCAGCAGAGCGGTCAGGCCGCAGACAGCCAAGGGTGAACAGTCGTAATGGGCAATACTGCCGGCAAAACCGAAACTGACCTTTTCCAGGTTATTGTCCACCAGTTGGATGCCGAAGTCGCACATAACGCTCATCAGATTGAGGAACGGACGCATCTGGTCCATAAGGGCCAGATCGAAGCGGGGGATATTGACGGCGTTCTCCATCGGCTTGTCGTCCAGATAGTTGATGATCTCGCGGGAGACATCGATGGCCACATTGACCTGGGCTTCGAAGGTGTTTGCGCCAAGGTGCGGGGTCACCACCAATTTGTTGTTGGCGATCAGTTGTTTGAGCGTCTCTGACGAAGGCGGTTCCTGACTCCAGACGTCCACGGCGCCGCCGACGACTTTGCCGGAGACCAGGTTGTCCAGCAAAGCCTGCTCGTTGATGATCCCCCCGCGCGCCACATTGAGAATGATGACGCCGCTCTTCATCAACCCGAATTCGCGAGGGCCGATCATGTCGCGGGTCTCATCGGTCAGCGGGGTGTGAACGGTGATGATGTCGCAATTTTTGTAGATTTCATCGTGGGAAACCAGTTTGACCCCCAAGTCGTTGGCACGCTTGACCGAAACATAGGGATCGCAGGCCAGCACTTCGCATTCGAAGGCCTTGAGCCGTGTCGCCACCCGGCCACCAACCTTGCCGAGCCCGATCACGCCGGCGACCCTGCCCTTCAGTTCGTGGCCGGTAAAGGGAGCCCGCTTCCATTCGCCGGCTTTCAGGCTGGCATTGGCAATGGTGACATTGCGGCAGAAGGAAAGAAGAAGCGCCAGGGTATGTTCAGCGGCGCTATTGGTATTGCCGAATGGTGCGTTTACCACGATGACGCCCTTGGAACTGGCGTAGTCCACATCCACATTGTCGATGCCGACCCCGGCCCGGGCAACGATCTTCAACTTGGTGGCCGCGTCCAACAGGGTTTTGTCAACGGTGGTGCCGCTTCGAGTGATGATTGCTTCATAGTCGCCGATGACCGCCAGCAGTTCCTCTTTTTTCAACCCCAGCTTCACATCCAGTTGAATGCGCGCATCCTGGGTCAACAGAGCAAGCCCTTCCGCAGATACTTCATCAGTTACGATAATCTTCATTGCAACTCCCCAGTATCAATAATTTGTGGGCTCATAGTAGCCTTGACGGATAAAAATTGCAAGAGCCGGTAGGGTATACGAAGTTGGCGCGGTTGATTTTGAAATATAAGTGGTCTATGGTTACAGCTTTTAAATAACTCTAAGGAACAATTCGTGCCCTCGAACACATCGAACATACCATTCAATATCGTACTGGTCGAACCGGAGATTCCTCCCAACACCGGAAATATCGCTCGTCTGTGCGCCGCCACCGGCAGCATCCTGCACTTGGTAGGGCCGCTTGGTTTTTCCATCGACGACAAGCACCTGAAACGGGCCGGGCTTGATTACTGGAAGCATGTGACTGTACGTCGCTGGGACACTCTGGAGGCACTCCAGGCGAGCACTTCCCAAAGCCGTTTTTTCTATCTCAGCACCAAGGTTGCCCGCAGCTACCTGAAAGCCGCCTTCCGGCCGGGAGATTTTCTGGTCTTTGGAAAAGAAACAAAGGGATTGCCCGAGGCGCTGCTCAACTCCAATCCGGATACCTGCATTACGATCCCCATGCCGGCCGGGGCAGTGCGCAGCCTGAACCTGTCAACCTCGGCAGGGATTGTACTTTATGAGGCTTTACGCCAAAGCGGGAGGATAGACTGATGCTGATGCGAGCTGTAATCTGGATGAACCTGGCCCTGGTCTTCTACACATGGGCGGTCTTTAGCGGGCGCAGGCAGGGGTTGCACCGCAAACATCTCGTCATCTTCGGTATAGGTCTTTTGTGCGACTACCTGGGAACCCACCAGATGAACCTGTTTGCCGTCGCTTACGGCAAAGCGCCCGAGTGGCACAATATTACCGGCATAGCCTCGCTGGCCGGCATGGCATTCCATTTTATGCTGGCGCTGGTGGCGTCGCTCGCCAATAAGACCGAGGCCGTCAACCGCGTCTTCCATCGAGTTAGCCTGACTATCTATACGTGCTGGCTGATCGCTTTTGCCAGCGGGGCGATCTCAGGCATGATGAGAATGAGGCATTGAATATGACGCCGGAAAACACCACATTCGCGCGCCCCTACCTAACCGCCGCCCTCCCCGGCACCGGCGGGGCGATCAAGGAGTCGTGCGACGACTTCCGGGTGGAGGAGATTCCGTCCTACCAACCTTGCGGCTCCGGCGATCATGCTTACCTGACCGTGGAAAAACGTGGCATCACGACCCTGGAGGCCATCCGCCGTATCGCCCGGCACGTAAACATTGCGGAGCGCGCCATCGGTTACGCAGGCATGAAGGATGCCGCCGGGGTTACCCGCCAGACCATATCCATCGAACACATCAAGCCGGAAACCGTTCTAGGGCTGGAACTGGACGGGCTAAAGATCGTTTCCGCAGCCCGTCACACCAACAAACTCAAACTGGGGCACCTCAAGGGGAACCGTTTCCGCATCGTCATCCGGGGCATCGCAGCGAATGCCGTGGAGATCGTGCCCGCGGCATTGGAAATTCTCGAACAACGGGGCGTGCCCAATTATTTCGGTTATCAGCGTTACGGTGCCCAAGGAAACTCCCACCTGATCGGCGCGGCCATGCTGAGGCGCGACTGGCAGGGAGCGATAGACCGGCTGATTGGCGAACCCACGGCGGTGCGCGACGATCAGTGGCGAGCCGGGATCGAAGCCTATCAACGGGGCGATCTGCCCCAGGCCCTGGAGCTGTTTCCCCGTCATTGCCGCAGCGAGCGGGAGGTGCTACAGCGGCTGGTGGCTCGGCCAGACGGACTCGAACGAGCCTTTGCCGCCATCCACCCCCGCCTGAAAAAACTCTACCTCTCGGCCCTGCAATCCTGGTTCTTCGACCAGGTTGTGGAACAGCGCATCGAACAGATCGACGCCCTGCTGCCGGGGGACCTTGCGTGGAAGCACGTGAACGGCGCCTGCTTTCTGGTGGAGGATGTCGAGAGTGAGACAGAACGGGCCAGTACCTTTGAGATATCCGCCACCGGCCCGATCTTCGGCTGCAAGATGAAGCAGCCGGCGGGAAAACCTCTTGAAATCGAACAGCACATTCTCGACAATGAACATATACGTCCGGCTGATTTCGACCTGGGAGGCGGTTTGAGGATGGAAGGCGAGCGGCGGCCGTTGCGGGTGCCGCTGGAAACGCCCTCATTTCGGATCGAAGCGGACAGATTGGAACTTGAGTTCAGCCTGCCAAAGGGAAGCTACGCAACATCAGTGATCCGGGAGATTACAAAAACATTCTGATTATCCTGCCAGAGAGAGATAATGTCTACGCAAACAGGTTTTTGCACTACTCAGGTTGTTCAAAAATAGTCAGATCGTCGCACCCGCAGAAAGCCCTGCGGAGGCGTAGCAGCGCTACGCCGCACAACGGGGCTTTCGAGGACGGTGGCGAGATGGCTGTTTTTCAACAACCTGTAAAAGGAACCAATAGATGACTAACAACAGCATCCTCATCGACTCCCACTCCCACATCTACTACCGCGACTACGCCGGCGACTTCGACGCGATGCTGAAACGCGCCGAGGATGCCGGGGTGGGCGCCATGCTGGTGGTGGGCACGGATATCGAGTCAAGCCGCGAATCGGTCGAACTGGCGGAGAAATATCCCCACATGTATGCGGCGGTCGGGGTCCATCCCCACGACGCCGGCCGGGTGACGGAGCAGTGCTATGATGTAATTCGTGATCTGGCCCGGTCCAGCGCAAAGGTGGTCGCCATCGGGGAAATCGGCCTGGACTTCTACCGCGACCACTGCCCCAGAGACGAGCAGGAAAAAGTGTTCCGCCGTTTTCTGCGCCTGGCAAACGAACTGGAAATGCCGGTCGTCATCCACGACCGCGACGCCCATGATCTCATGCTGGCAATCCTGCGGGAAGAGCGGGTGCACCGGGGGGTGCTGCACTGTTTCTCCGGCGATGCCGCCATGGCCGCCCAAGCCGTTGACATGGGGCTGTACATCTCCATCCCCGGTACGGTCACCTACCCTTCCAATGAGGCGTTGCGCGACGTGGTGCGTAGCGTCGGCATCGACCGCCTGCTGGTGGAGACCGACTGTCCCTACCTGACGCCGGTTCCCCACCGCGGGAAACGCAACGAGCCGGCCTACGTGCGCCTGGCGGCGGAGAAGGTGGCCGAGACCAAGGGGTTGTCCCTGGAGGATGTGGCCCGGATCACTACCAAGAACTGCCGCGACCTGTTCGGTATCCGCCTGTGGGACCAGTCCACCAAGATCGCCTACATGATCCGCAACTCACTCTACCTGAACATCACCAACCGCTGTTCGAACCGGTGCAGCTTCTGCGCGAAGTTCGACGACTTCACCGTCAAGGGGCACAACCTGCTTCTGGACGGAGAGCCCTCCTTCGAGGAGGTAATGGCGGCTGTCGGCAAACCGGAGGGGATCGATGAGGTGGTCTTCTGCGGCTACGGCGAGTCGTTGATCCGGCTGGATCTGGTCAAACAGGTGGCGACCGAGCTCAAGGGACGCGGCTACCGCATCCGCATCAACACCGACGGCCAGGCCAACCTGGTCCACCAGCGCAACATCCTGCCCGAACTGGCCGGGCTGGTTGACAGCATCTCGGTCAGCCTGAACGCCCCGGACAGCGACACCTACGGCCGGCTCTGCAACACCCCCTTCGGCGCAGCCGGCTTCGAGGGTGTCTGCGACTTCATCCGCACGGCACGGGAGTATATTCCCCAGGTCGTGGCCAGCGCCGTAACCGTACCGGGGGTCGATATTGAAGCCTGCCGCCGGCTGGCCGAATCGTTGGGTGTGGAACTACGGGTACGGGAATACAGCGAGGTGGGATAAGGCCGCAGCTCTCCTTGCCGCCACCTTGGTATTGTGAGCCCTCCTTAACCGGAGGCGCCTTCAGCCGGCGTAATGTACTGAACCCTTCCGCTTACGCTCGCCAAGAGCAAATTTGTTCTCATCCGCAGCATACCCGACAACGGCCGCACACTGGAGTTTATAGCCGTCCGGTATGCCTGCCTCTTGCACCAGGTCAAGGCTATTCGGGCCATTAAACGCCAGTGTCGGGGAAACGAGGTAGCACGAGCCTAAACCCAAGCTGGTCGCTTCGAGGAGCATGTTCTCAGCGGCAAGCGCGGTATTGACGGCACTGTAGGGGGCATCGGCCGGCCCGGAGAGCAGGAAAAGCACCGGAGCACCGTAAAGCGGCTGGTATCCGGGCAAAGCGGCTCTCTGCTGAAGGAATTCATTGCCTGAGTGAACCATTGCATCGAGCGTATGGTCATTGATTTTCTGTCGCAATCCCGCATTGCGGACAACTGAAATCTGAAAGGGACCGGCATTCGGCGCACATCGGGCCGCCTCAATTATCTTTTCCACAAAATCGACGGGAACCGGCGCGTCCAAGTATGCTCTGATGCTTTTTCTCGATAAAATCGCCTCTGAAACATTCATACTCATCCTCCCTGAAAATTGTGTAATTATGTGTTGCCCGAATGGCAATTACGTTGTCATTCGGGCACTACCGCAGACCGGGCAGCCCTGCATGGAAAGCGGTTTTTCGAGTCGGCACTCGGCGAGCAGGTCCGCATCGCCGAAAATGTCGCGAGTCGGGCCGTCCGCCTTGACCTCTCCCTCGTGAAGCACGATGGTACGCTCGCAGAGTTCAAGCACCATATCCAGATCATGGCTGGTAAATATCCTGGTATGGTGGAAATCCTTGATCAGTCCCATCAACTGCCGCCGGGCAAAGGGATCAAGCCCGTTGGTCGGTTCATCCATGACCAGGATGTCGGGGGACATGGACAGCACCGTGGCGATCGCCACGCGTTTTTTTTCGCCGCCGGAAAGCCGGTATGGCGGTTTGCTCTGCAAATGCGCCGCTCCGACCTTCGCCAAGGCCGCCTTTACGCGATCTTCCACCTCCGCTGGCGGTAGGCCGAGGTTGAGCGGGCCAAAGGCGACATCGTCGTAAACCGTTGGCATGAACAACTGATCGTCGGGATTCTGAAAGACCATACCCACCGTACGCCGGATATCCGGCAGGGTTTCCCGCGTAAGAGGAAAATCTCCGATGCGGATCTCGCCCGCCGTCGGCGTCAGATAGCCGTTAAGATGCAGCAGGAGCGTCGATTTGCCCGCACCGTTGGCGCCGATGATCGCTACCGACTCGCCATGGGTGATGCGCAGTGAAACATCCCGCAGGGCCAGCGTCCCATCGGGATAGGCGTGTTGCAGCCCTTTTACCTCAACAATGTGATGACTCATAGCCGTATCCCCGTTACAAGAGGTTGTTGAAAAACAGCCATCTCGCCGCCATCCTCGAAGGCCCTTTTGTGCGGCGTAGCGCTGCTACGCCTCCGCAGGGCCTTCTGCGGGTGCGACGATCTGTCTATTTTTGAACAACCTTAGACCTTAGTTGAGTTTTTAAAAACCTGCTAGAGCCCCGAGTAGATGAGCCACCGGCACCAGTCTTACGGTAATGAAGAACGCGCCCCACCCCACAAGGAAAACTGCCTCCCCAGCGCCGAAGCGGAACTGCCGCCGGGTGTGGAACACGCCGGAAAATCCGCGCGCCAGCATGGCCATGTGGATGCGCTCCGCCCGCATCCAGGTGCGGAGCAGCAGATGGCCGATCAGGGAGCCATAGGTCCCGATACCCCTGCCTCGGGAGCCGAATGTCCGCAGTTCCCGCGCCCGCGCCATCTGCCCCCCCTCTTCCGCCAGCACGAAGATGTAGCGATAGAGAAACAGCAGTTGCACGGCAAAGGGCTGCGGCATGCCCAGGCGTTCCAATGCGGCGCAGATGCCGGGAAAACCGGTTACGGCCACCAGGGCCAGGGCCGCGCTTACCGTGAGAACGGCCCGCACCACGATGGATGCAAAGGAGATCCACCCGCCCGTGATCCCCAGCGTTCCCACATGCAGGAGCACCTGCCGGTCGAACAGGGGGTTGAGCATGCCGATCATGACGGCAAACGGGATGACGACCGCAATCTTCTTTACCAGGTAGAGGAACGGGATGTTACCGAGGGTAATCATGAACACCGGGAACAGAAAAAAGGGGAACAACATCGTCAGCTCATATTTTCCGCATGAAACGACGGAGATGACGAAGAAAAGCGTCGCCAGTACCTTTGCGCGAGGGTCGAGACGATGGATAGCCGTATCCCCGTCAGCCAGGCGATCAAGGTTTTTAAAGTCCAGCAAGCCACCGTCAATACTGCACATTGGTCATCTCTCGAAAAAAAGGGAGAGCTGTACGCTCTCCCCGGTAATCTTGAGCGGATACCCGCTTCAGGCCGACCAGATTCGCCTTTTCAGCAGAAATCCACTCAAAAAGACGATAACCAACGTCATCAGGCCTCCCACAAACCCCGAGACGCTGGTGCCCAAGTTATCGGCCGTATTACTTTTTGTCCTGACTGTCGCGCTTTTGAACGAATAATCAGGCAGAAAAGCAGTTTTTTTCTGGAAAGAGGTCATGGCTGCATGCAGCCCCTCTTCCGGTCCTTTCAGCTCTTCCGCACCTGTGACCTTGGCAATAGCCCATTCGAGGCCATCGGGGTTTTTCGAGGCAAACCAGGAGAGGATACCGCCTGTCAGGAGGGCGGCCACCACAAAGGAGACCAGCACCGTGCGCAGGGGACGTTGCGTTACGGGACGGACCCCAAGGGCTTCCTGGATGATTTCCGGACGGGCCTTATGAACAAAAGAGATGATCGCAACGGTTGCCGCTCCTTCCACCACACCTATGGCCAGATGTATCGGCTGCATCAGCAAAGCAAAGGTCGAAAACGGCAGGGCTGAAATACCTGAAAAGGCCGTTTCCAGCACAACGCCCAAGGGCCCCAGTTGCAGACCGATAATCGCCGAGATCATAGTCGCGGCAATTAGACGTCTCCGGCCCGGAGCCGGACCGGAGATCTTTTTGTAGACAAGGGGATATACCAGAAAGGCAGGGATAAATCCCATATTGAAGATATTGCAGCCCAACGCCAGCAAACCGCCGTCGGCAAAGAATAGCGCCTGGACCATGAGAACCGATGAAATGGTGAGGAAGGCCGCGTAGGGTCCGAGCAAGATTGCCAGGAGAAGCCCGCCCCCCAGGTGGCCGCTGGACCCGGTGGCCGGAATGGTAAAGTTGATCATCTGGGCGGCAAAGAGGAACGCTCCCAGCACGCCCATAAGCGGCACCTTGCGATCATCCAGCTCCTTGCGCACCTTGGCTGAACAATACGCAATCGACCCGGCAGAAACGGCCCACATGGTTCCCCCGACCGCCGGCGATAAGAGTGCATCTGCCATGTGCATGGCATCCCCCTCTGTGTTACTGAATCAGATTTACGTAGCACGATAACTATACGACTATGCAACTAGAGGTGTCAATTAGAAAACCGTCGAAAGACCCAACCTCCGTTCCTGACATCAGCCATCAGTATGGAAGCGGCTTGACTCATATGAAGCAAATCTGATAGTTATATACATTCGATCCAACAAAAAGGAAAACTCATCATGGCGTATACCTACATCACCATTGACGAGGCGCGTTGCAAGGGGTGCGGCCTCTGTACCATCGCCTGCCCTCACAAGCTGGTCACGCTGAGCGATACCCCCAATAGCCAGGGCTTCACCGTTGCGGTCTTTTCCGACCAGGGGGCGTGCAGCGGTTGTGCATTGTGCGCCGAGATGTGCCCGGACGTGGCCATTATGGTATTTAAAGAAACGAAGAACCCTGTACGGTAAACTGACCGCACAGGCACTCGATACGGAGGCGCGGTTGTCCGAAAAACTGTTCGTCAAGGGAAACGAGGCGGTGGCCATGGCTGCCATTGAGGCCGGGTGCCGCTATTATTTCGGCTATCCCATCACGCCGCAAAGCGATATCCCCGAATATCTTTCACGGGAACTTCCCAGCCTGGGCGGAGAGTTCATCCAGGCCGAGAGTGAAATCGGTGCCATCAACATGCTGTTAGGGGCATCGGCCACCGGCGTGCGCGCCATGACCTCCTCATCCGGCCCCGGCATATCCCTCAAGCAGGAAGGCATTTCCTACATGGCCGGTTCGGAGCTGCCCGGCGTGATCGTGGACATCATGCGAGCCGGTCCGGGACTGGGCGGCATCGACGCGTCCCAGGCCGACTATTTCCAGGCCACGCGAGGCGGCGGTCACGGGGGCTACCGCATCATCGTGCTGGCCCCGGCGTCGGTACAGGAGATGTACGACCTAACCATGCTGGCCTTCGACCTGTCGGACATCTACCGCATACCGGCCATGGTGTTGGCCGACTCGGTCATCGGCCAGATGAAGGAGTCGATTACGGCGCACCCGCGTCCGCAGACCGATTTGCCTGCCAAGGAATGGGTGGTGCGCGGACGAGAGCAGGGGGAAGCGCAGAACGTAGTCAAATCCCTCTACCTTGGTGACGGCGAGATGGAGGCATTCCATTGGAAGATGCACGCCCGCTACCAGGAACTAGCAGAAAAGGAATGCCGCTGGGAGGAGGTCATGACCGAGGACGCCACATTGGTGGTGACCGCTTTCGGCTCGACCGCCCGCATCGCCAAAACCGCCGTCGCCATGGCGCGAGAGGTGGGCATAAAGGTCGGACTGCTGCGACCGATCTCTCTCTTTCCCTTCCCCAAGCAGGCCTATGAGACCATTTCCCGGCGCTGCAAGAATTTTCTGACCATCGAACTCAGCACCGGCCAGATGATTGATGATGTGCGCCTCTCCGTGGCCCGCGACGCCGAGGTAGGCTTCTACGGCCGCCCGCCGGGCGCCGGCTCGCTGCCGACGCCGGAGGAGCTCTTCGAGCAGATTAAAAAACAGTACCCGAATCAGTGATGCCGGAATGCCGCTGTGGCCTGGAGAGCCGGAGCCCGCACGCCGCCGTGGCGTGACTATTCACGTACTTGGCTGGTACTCCGACTGATCGTCGCAACCTTTTCGAACGCAAAGGCAGAGGCCTTCCGGACCAAGGCATGGAGGCATCACTGATTCAGGTACTAACAGATTGTTGAATATACCAGGTTGTTCAAAAATAGTCAGATCGTCGCACCCGCAGAAAGTCACGCGGAGGCGTAGCAGCGCTACGCCGCACAAGGGGACTTTCGAGGACGGCGGCGAGATGGCTGTTTTTCAACAACCTTAGTGAGGAATTCGATGAACCAAGTATTCACAAGGCCCGAAAGCCTGAAAGACGTCCAGACCCACTTCTGCCCCGGCTGTCACCACGGTTCCGTGCACCGTCTGGTGGCCGAGGCTATGGACGAGTTCGACATCAGAAACAAGACCATCGGGGTCGCTTCGGTGGGTTGTTCGGTTTTTCTGTACGGCTATTTCGACGTTGACGTCATCGAGGCGCCCCACGGCCGGGCTCCCGCCGTCGCCACCGGGGCGAAACGCGCCCGCAATGACCGGATCGTCTTCACCTATCAGGGAGACGGTGATCTGGCCGCCATCGGTACCTCGGAGATCATCCACGCCGCTAACCGGGGCGAGGATATCACCGTGATATTCGTCAACAACACCACTTACGGCATGACCGGCGGTCAAATGGCCCCCACCACCATGGTGGGACAAAAAACCTCTACCTCTCCCTATGGTCGCAATCAGGCCAAAGACGGCTATCCGATCCGTATGGCCGAGCTGTTGGCCCAGTTGGAAGGGGTTGCCTTCTCGGCTCGGGTGGCGGTCAACTCCCCAAAAAATGTCATGCAGGCCAAGAAAATGATCAAGACCGCCTTCCGCTACCAGGTGGAAGGGAGGGGATTTTCCTTTATTGAGGCCTTGGCCGCATGCCCGACCAACTGGGGCATGAATCCCCTGGCCGCCAATGAGCGGATAGGCAGCGAAATGATCCCCTACTTCCCGCTGGGCGTGTATCGCAATACCGCCAACCTTTAAATAAATTTGGAGTTACCATGCGCCACGATGTATTTATAGCCGGCTACGGGGGCCAAGGGGTGCTGCTGGCCGGCAACCTGCTCTCTTATGCCGCCATTCATGAAAGCATGAATGTCTCGTTCTTCCCCGCTTATGGTGTGGAAAAACGCGGCGGGTCGGCCATGTGTACCGTGGTCTTCTCCGACAGCGACACCGGATCGCCGGTGGTGGGAAGCCCGTCGGTCGCCATAATTCTCAACCAGCTTTCCTTCGACAAATACGCCAACAAGGTCAAACAGGGCGGAGTGTGTATCGTCAACTCGACTCTGGTGGAGGCCAGCAGCAGTGAACTGCCGGGAGTGGAACTCGTGGCGGTGCCCATGAACCAGATCGCCCTTGACCTGGGAGATATGCGCATGGTCAACATGGTGGCATGCGGGGCCTACGCCGCAAAGAGTGGGGCGTTGGGTCTTGAATCACTGGAGGTGGCCCTGAAAAAGGCCTTGCCGGAACGCAATCACCACCTGATCCCGGCCAATGTCAAGGCGATCCTGGCTGGGGCGGCAGCAGTAGGCGAAAGAAATACTTGACGCGACCGGCTGCAATTTGTTAAAAGGAGAGTCCAATTTATTGGGGTGTCGCCAAGCGGTAAGGCATTGGACTCTGACTCCAACATTCCGAGGTTCGAATCCTCGCACCCCAGCCACAAAACACAAGGGTTTGCAGATATTCTGCAAACCCTTTTTCGTGCAAAAATGACGCATCCCTACAACCGCTTTAGGTATCCGTCCCGGCAACCTGGTTGCCGCAGAGGCACTAGCGTCGGGGCTGAGGCGAGGCGATGGTTGCAGCCACATCAATGGCGCGGGACGGGTCGACAAGATTGGCGGTCCCTGCCGCTACCTTTTTTCTGATGCGGGCGTTTACCTGCGCCAGATTGAGCCCGTTGGCGGCAACCATTTCAGCCAGAATTTCTTCCGTCGCGATTATGTGGTAGGCCATACTTTCGGCCTTCTGAACAAGCATTTCAATCGTCTCACCCAAAGCTTCGACCAGCGTTGAAAGCGTTGCAAAGTTTGCAACCACCAACTCCTCACCGCTCATATCACTAATCGACTTTTCTGCCCGGACCTTCGTTTTTGCCGGAGCAGCTTTGGGAGAGAGCTTCTTTTTTGGCGGTGCCGCAACGGTACCCTTCTTACTGACAACCTGCTTTGCCGCTCTTGCCATAAATTCCTCCTCTTTCAGAGATCGCGTGATAACGGTTTCAACCGATAACAGAATGGTCTGGTACGGGAACGTGCATCAGTTTATGGTCCCAACGCCGGGTCCATCCGCCGGTGATAACGGTTTAATGGGCAATAAAATATGGAATGTTGTGCCCGGGCACGTGCTCTGATCGTAGCCTTGCGATTCCGCCCAGATAGACCCGCCATGCATTTCGACAACACCTTTTGCTATGGAGAGCCCAAGGCCGGCACCGCGGGATTTGAAAGCGACCTTGCCGGAACTATGCTCTTCAATATTGCCCACTTCGTAAAATTTATCAAAAATACGCGTCTGATCGTCCGCATCGATGCCGATCCCGGTGTCCGAGACGGCAATCTCCAAAAACGGCTGTTGGTCTTCGCCGACATTCAGCGAAAAAACACCATCAAAACCTGAAACCTGGGGATCCCGCAGCAACCGCCGGAGGGATGTTCGGACCGAAATATGTCCTCCATCCGGCGTAAATTTGATGGCATTGCCCAGAACATTCGACAATAGCTGGAGAAGCCGCGTCTTGTCACCGCGTATCATAGGAAGCGAATCGTCCAGCGTTACATTGATTTCCTGCCTGCGCAAGGCAAAGAAAAAACGTAACTCCCGCACGGTCTCCTCGATGAGGGCATTCACATCAACCTGTTCAAGCTTGAGATCAAGCTGCTTTTGATCAATCTTCGATACGTCAATCATATCCTTTACAACCGTATCGAGACGTGCGGCGGCGCTGGAGATATTTTGAACCATCTCATGGGCGGCACCGGGCAGTTGTTCTTTCATGTCGGATTGAAGCAATTCCGCATACCCCATGATAACGGTCAACGGGGTTTTCAGTTCGTGCGAAGCGAGTCCTAGGAACGAATCCTTCATCCTATTCAGGCGTGCCAGACCTGCGGCGCTTTTTTCAAGGTTGGTGATGATTTCCCGTTCCTTCGTGACATCTCGTATAATTACCTGCAACAGACTATTCTCTCCCATGGTGACGCAACTTGCGTAAATTCTCCCCACCAACTGTTCCTGGCGGTTATTGACAATTGTGACTTCTTCGGTCACATGGTTTCCACGGAAGGCGTCGGCAAGGCCTCTCAAGACCCCCTGGATGTTCTCGACCTTGAGCAATAAGAGCAACGTAGTAACGTGCTTACTGATGAAGTCGGCGGCCGGATAGCCGAGAAATTCCTCGGCCATTTTGTTGGCGATGATAATGCTTTCATTCTGATCAAGAATAATGATTGCATCTCCCGACTCCTCTAAAAGCTTCTTATAGAGATCTTCGGATTTCTCCAGTTCCAGGCTAAGTTTTTCCAACTGCTGGTATGAATCGTGGAGTTGGGAGTGCGTTGCCGACAGTTCCTTGTAATTATCCCTCAAAGCCGTGTCGCGGGCATCGAGTGCGGTTGCCATGGCGTTTATTTTAATGCTCAGTTCATTCAGCTCATAAACAGGGAGTTCCTGCATGGGGGTAGTAAAATCACCCTTGGAGATCCGGGTAACGCCATCAAGCAGGCTTGAAATGGGTTCTATGATGCTGCGTTTGACAAAATAGACAACGAGAGCGAAAGAAGCGATGAAAAATGCAAAAAAGACAATTATGGACCTTACAACGACGGCGCGAACCTTCTGATCGATGACCGACTGAGGAAAACCGATATGAATGAAAGCTGCCGTTTCGCCATCAAAGGCTTTGACAGGGGTGAGAGTGTCATAGTAACTGCCTCTGGGACCTTCTATCGTTTTGTTGTTCCGTGTGTTTTTATCACCGTCCCCGAGACCCGTCTGTGAGAAATCCAGCCGGGCGAAGGAGTTGTCACTGACAAACAGCACAGAACCATCCTTTCCCTTAATGACGCAATAGGCCATTTCAGGGTCGGACTGGACGATCTCATGGCATTTATCCGCCAGGCCAGCCACATCGCGAATATTGATCCCCAAGGCAAGCACCTTCTCGATATTTGCCTTAAATGCCGCCGCAAGCCCCTCGGAACGTAATTGCATTTCCTGGATGTAATCCCTGCGAAAAACGGCGATATCCATGCCGGTGTTGGCAAGGGTGGTCATCGAAAGGATGACGAAAGAAAACAGAATTATGCGTTTTTCGAGCGATTGCTTCATCTGATTAAGGGGGCCTGTTTAGTGATTCGGTCAACTTCTTGAGAAAGAAAAAATTTATTATACCACGATATAAAAAAAACTGAATTGCTAATTCCCGATTCTGATTGCCACGATTCGCGACACTCGGAAATTAATGGTTGACGATTTGTAAAGATGTTTTATTATGAGGAGACTGTGCTGTTTATGCAGTGAATGAAATACAATTCATCACCATAGAATCTGATAAAGGAGGGAAGCATGGCGTTACGGGTTGCGATCAACGGCTTTGGCAGAATCGGGAGGATGGTTCTCAGAGCGGCGTGCAAGGACAAGAGCATTGAGTTTGTGGCTATAAATGATTTGACCGATGCTGTGACCCTGGCACATCTGTTCAAATACGACTCCGTGCATGGCACCTTCCCCGGCAAGGTGGAGGCGAAAGACAACCAACTGATTGTTAACGGTAAGGCAATAAAGATTTATGCGGTCAAGGACCCGGCAGAATTACCTTGGAAGAAAGACAAGATTGATGTGGTTCTGGAGTCAACCGGTCTGTTCACCTCAAAAGAAAAGGCAGAACTGCACATAAAAGCGGGGGCCAAAAAGGTCGTCATCTCCGCGCCCGCTACAAACGAGGACATTACCATCGTCATGGGTGTCAACGACCACCTCTACGACCCGAAGAAACACCATATTATTTCCAATGCTTCCTGCACCACCAATTGCCTGGCGCCGGTGGCAAAGGTGCTTAACGATGTCTTCGGCATCGAAAAAGGACTTGTAACAACAGTACATTCATACACGAATGATCAACGTATCCTTGACCTGCCTCATAAGGACCTGCGACGCGCCCGTGCTGCCGCTCTTTCCATGATACCCACTACCACCGGCGCCGCCAAGGCCGTTGCCCTGGTTCTTCCCGAACTCAAGGGTAAACTGGATGGCATGGCTATCCGCGTTCCGACACCAAACGTATCTGTTGTCGATCTTGTTGCTACTCTGAAAAAGAAGGCCGATGCCACAAAAGTCAACGCAGCTCTGAAGAAAGCGGCCAAAGGGACGCTCAAGGGCATTCTTGACTATGTGGAGGAACCGCTGGTCTCTATTGATTTCAACGGCCGCCCGGCATCTTCCTCTGTCGACGCATCTTGCACCAAGGTCATTGGCGACAACATGGTTAAAGTCATCAGTTGGTATGACAACGAAGCGGGCTTCTCAAACCGGGTAGTGGATCTTTTCAAACTGATCGCTTCCAAAAAATAACCTACTTATGTGGATGTCATCTGAGGGGGAATCCGATTCCCCCTCTTTTTTTGCCACCACATCGTCACACCAATTTCGAATCAATGGTGAAATCAAGGCGGCAAGGATTGAAGAGAGGAAGGCGTACCGGTAGTACGTTGAGTAGCCGAAGACGAGTCAATGAAAATAGCACCTTGATTTGGAATTGGTATTACACCATTTTTTTAGGAGGGCCATATGCCGATCCGCTATATTGATCAACTAAAGGATTTAAAGGACAAAAGAATCTTTATCCGGGTAGATTTCAATGTCCCCCAGGACGACAAGGGAAATATCACCGAAGACACCCGAATTGTCGGTGCCGTGCCGACCATCAAGTATGCCGTGGAACAGGGGGCGAAGGTAGTACTGGCCTCTCATCTTGGCCGCCCCAAAGGCGAAAAAAAATTAAAGTACACCATGGCTCCGGCCGCCAAACGCCTGTCGGAATTGCTCGGCACCAAGGTGAAACAGGCCCCGGACTGCTTTGGCCCCGAGGTGAGCAAACTGCTCGACACAATGAAGCCGGGCGATGTGGTGATGCTGGAAAACGTTCGGTTCTATCCGGGCGAGGAGAAAAACGACCTTGCCTTCGCCAAACAGCTTGCCAATGATTGCGAAATTTTCGTTAACGACGCATTTGCTGTCTCCCATCGCGCCCACGCCTCGGTAGAGGCCATCACCAAATGCATCCCGACCATTGCGGCCGGATTCCTGATGCGCAATGAAATGACCTTCTTCGACAAAGCCATGAGCAATCCTGTTCGCCCGCTGGTTGCTATACTGGGTGGTGCCAAGGTCTCCGGCAAACTGGAAGTGCTGCAAACATTGGTCAACAAGGTTGACAAGATCGTGATCGGCGGCGGCATGGCATTCACATTTCTTAAGGCCATGGGGTACTCTGTTGGCAAATCACTGGTGGAAGATGAATTGATCCCCACTGCCAAAAGGATCATGGACAAAGCCAAAAAACGCGGGGTTACTTTCTATCTCCCCGTAGACTGCATCGTGGCCAATGCTTTCGAAGCCACGGCAACCAACTTCATCACCGCAGTGCAGGAGATACCCGAAGGTTGGATGGCCCTTGACATTGGTCCCGCCTCGGCGACCCTCTTTGCTGAAACATTACGGGATGCCAAGACCGTCATCTGGAACGGACCAATGGGCGTCTTTGAGATGGATGCTTTTGCACGCGGCACCTTTTCAATGGCCGAAGCGGTTGGCAACTGTTATGCCACTACCATCATCGGTGGCGGAGATACCGATGCGGCCGTTCGCAAGGCCGGAGTTGACGGAAAGGTCAGTTACATTTCCACCGGCGGCGGAGCCTTCCTCGAATTATTGGAGGGCAAGATCTTGCCGGGTGTGAAAGCCCTTGACATCAAAGCCAAAAAATAGGGGGAGACATGCGTACGCCTGTCATCGCAGGAAACTGGAAACTGTTCAAAACCATCGGCGAAGCTGTCAGTATGGTAAACGACCTAAAGCCCCTGGTTGCTGCAACCCAGGGGGTCGAGATCATCGTGGCCCCTGCATTCACCGCCTTGAGCCGCGTGGCTGATGAGCTCGCGGGGTCCGGCATCCTGCTTGCCGCACAAGACTGCTACTGGGAGGAGGAAGGCGCCTTCACCGGAGAGGTGGCCCCTAAAATGTTGAAGGACGCCGGTTGCAGCCATGTGATCATTGGGCATTCGGAACGACGCCAATACTTTGGCGAGACCGACGCTACCGTCAATAAGAAGGCCAAAGCTGCCATTAAGGCCGGTCTAACTGCGATCGTCTGTGTCGGCGAGACACTGACCGAACGCGAGGCAGACGAGACCTTTGCTGTTCTCGAAACCCAACTCTTGGGCGGGTTGGAGGGCCTCGTTCCAGAGGCCTTCTCCAAAGTGATCATTGCCTATGAGCCGGTCTGGGCCATAGGCACCGGAAAGACCGCCAGCGAAACCCAAGCGCAGGAAGTTCATGCCTTTATCCGTAGCCTCATGGCGCGATGTTTTGGCCAGGGGAACGCCGAGAGCATGCGCATACTCTATGGCGGCAGTGTCAAACCAGACAACGTCAAGGGATTGATGGCGCAACCAGATATCGACGGCGCCCTGGTGGGCGGCGCAAGTCTGCAGGCCGCGTCGTTTGCTGCGATCGCTAATTTTGCCGGTTAGGCTCAAGCCCCACAAAACTAATAAAAACTTTACAAATTCGAAACCCCTATGGTATAGATTCTCTTCGCACTAAACGTCCAAAGGATACGAGATGACTATAGCCCTTACAATATTGCATATTCTGGTCAGCATATTTATGATTGCCGTCGTCCTACTGCAATCCGGCAAAGGCGCCGAAATGGGGGCATCGTTCGGTAGCGGTGGAAGTCAATCCGTTTTTGGAGCCGGTGGTGGCACCACGTTTCTGAGCAAGATGACCACGGGCGCTGCCGTTATTTTCATGCTGACCTCGTTGACACTGGCCTATATCTCGGGGCAGCCTTCCTCATCGTCGATCATGTCCGGCAAGGGCAAATCCGCCGTTACCACAAAGGTGCCGACTCAAATGCCGCAGCCGTCGGCACCTGCCCAGCAGAGCAACCCGACCACCATGCCTACAGTACCGGCAGCGCCTGTTCAACAGCATAAATAGTTTTTTCTGCTTGATTACGCATCATCAGTTATGCTAATAAATTAAATTCAATTGCCGAAGTGGTGGAACTGGTAGACACACCATCTTGAGGGGGTGGCGGGCAATAGCCCATGCGAGTTCGAGTCTCGCCTTCGGCACCAAAAACTACTAAGGTCACAACTCCATAAGACACATATAAAACCGTTTTTACTCGCTATTTAGCATGGGAGTAAAAACGGTTTTTTCGTGCGTCGACAAAGCCTCCTACCACCCAATCCCATCACCATCACCATCACGACAAATAGCCTTCAACACGATTTTAAATTGCCTTAGCCATTTGTAAAATGGTATAAGTTTGCATTTACACAAACAAATATTATCATGGGGTTTCCGTAAAATGTCACAAATTAAATATCTGTTTCGTTTCCTACCCCTGACAGCAGCTTTGGTCGTGGTCAGTTTGGGGACAAATGCCTGGTCCCTGGACTCATACGATGGCTTTACGAACCAGACTGATGGTATATTTCAAGAACAGGGCTCGACAAAAACGGACCAATCCGCCCCCTATCAACAGAACAACTATTATCCCCAACAGCAGAACAGCGGCACCTATCCCGGCAATCAACGTTCCCTTTCTAATGGCACCTTTCGGGACGACCAGCGCATCACGCAGGAGCAGGAACTGACACCCGAGCAAGCCTTTGACAACGAACTTCTTGGCGGCACGCAAACAGAGGAAAAGATAACCACCGACATCGGCAAAACCGATACGGACAAAAGCAAACTGAAGCTCGGTCTTGTAGTCAAGGCTGAGGCAGGTGACGGTTTGGCCCGCCTCAGTTGGCAGCCAGCCGGATATCGCAAACCTCAGGAAAATGAAACTATTCAATATCGCATCCAGATCGGACTCGCTCCAAATAGACCGCTCAAGTCAATTGATGTCGGAAACGACACAACCTATACCCTACGGGACTTAAAAAATCACCAGGTTTACTTCATTCAGATCATTGCCATAAACCGTGAGCAAAGACGTATCATAAAGTCAGCCGAGATCAAAATTACCCCACTTCCCAGAGAAGAACTTGGCTCTTCTCTGGAAATGACTTTTTCCCACAAAAACCAGACCTTGCAGGATAAACTCACGCCGGAGCCATTCAAACGTGAACTCCGGCAATTCGGTTATGATTTTTTCAAGAACAGCGCCCAGTTGCTCGACGCGATGGACAACCTCCCCGTCGGGGACAATTACGTCCTGGGACCGGGCGATAGCCTCAACCTGGCAATCTGGGGCTCCATCAATGCCCGGTACAGCCTCACCGTGGATCGCAATGGCGAGATTGTTGTGCCCCGGGCTGGCGTCGTCAGGGTGTGGGGACTTTCCTATGAGAAAGCCAAGGAGGCTATTGGAAAGGCTGTATCGCGATACTTTAAAAACTATGACATGAATATTTCGCTTGGAAAGTTACGGACTATCCAGGTTTTCGTGGTGGGCGAGGTCGAATTGCCCGGCAGTTACCCCATCAGTTCCCTTGCAACGGTTGTCAACGCCTTGTCGGCTGCAGGTGGTCCCACGAAAAACGGCTCACTGCGCACGATCAAGCTCACCCGTAATGGTAAACCGGCTGAGAATATCGACCTGTACGATATGTTTCTTTCCGGCGACCGAAGCAAGGATGTCCGCCTGCAGAACGGCGACACCATTTTCGTGCCGGTTATCGGCCCCGTGGTTGCGGTTGCGGGCGAGGTGAAACGGCCAGCCATTTATGAAACAAAAGGAGCACAATCACTGGCCGATGTGATCCGGATGGCGGGCGGCATAACCGCCAGTGGATTTACCGGCCGGATACAGATAGAACGTTTTTCCGGCAACAGTTCCAGAATTGTCTTGGATTATGAACCCAAGGATGGTCATACGGATAGCGCAACGGCTGGGATAAAAATCCAGGATCGGGATATGGTCAAAATATTTCCCGTCCAGGAGGCGGTTCGCCAAGTTGTAAGTCTCAGGGGAAACGCCGTCAGACCGGGTGAATACCAGTTTCGCAAGGGTATGCATGTAAAAGATTTAATTCCAACCTTTGCCGACCTGTTACCGGAATCGTACTTGGAATCCGCCGAGATTACCCGTCTTGCCCTGCCCGATTATCATAAGGAAATTCTTCACTTCAACCTTCGTAAAGCGCTTGAAGGCAACGAGGCCGAAAATGTTGCCCTACAGGAGCAGGACACTATAAAGGTTTTTTCACGCTGGGAGATGCAGGAAAAACCGAGCGTGCTCATAAACGGCTTTGTAGTTAATCCAGGCAAGTATGATTTCCATCCCGGCATGACAGTGCGTGACCTTATTTCCGCCGCCGGCAGCCCAAAACGGAATGCGCTGCTCGACATGGCCGAACTCAGCCGGGTGGAAGTTGCAGGCGATAAGGCCACCGCGTCGCGCATGCAGATTGATCTTGGCAAGGCTATCAGCGGCGATCCTGCGCACAACCTCTTACTCAAGCCGGATGATGTTTTGATCGTTCGGGGCATCGTCGGGTGGACCGATTCTACAGATAAATTTGTTCGCCTCAAAGGAGAGGTACAATATCCCGGCGTCTACTCGGTGGGGCGGGGCGAGAGGCTGAGTTCCGTAATTGCCCGTGCCGGCGGTTTCACCGACAAGGCTTACCTGCGAGGAGCAAAGTTCACCCGGCGTTCCGTTCAAAAAGAGCAACAGAAACGAATGGACGAGATCATTGTCAAGACTGAGAAGGAAATTATCCAGAAGCAGGCCGCCCTGGCATCCATTGCCTCCTCCAAGGAAGAGCTTGAAGCCACCAAATCCGCTCTGGAGGGACTACAAAAGGATCTTGACCGAATGAAGACGCTGAAAGCAGAAGGCCGGGTCGTCATCCGGCTTACCCAGATTGATGAGTTGAAGAAGAGCAGCTATGACTTGGAGATGGAAGGTGGCGATATTCTTGAAATCCCCACCCGTACCAATGTTGTTAATGTTTTGGGCCAGGTGTACAACCCCACCGCTTTCGTGTATGTCCCTGAAAACAGTTCCGTTGAAAGCTATCTCAACAAGGCCGGTGGATCCACCAATGATGCGGAAACATCCGAGATGTTCATTATCAAGGCGGATGGGACGGTCTTCAGCCGACAGCAAGCATCATTCGGCATTAAGTGGAGCGACGATGCCAAGCAGTGGACTCTTGGCAGCTTCATGTCATCCTACCTGGAACCGGGCGACACCCTGGTCGTGCCGCAAAAACTGGAGCGCACTGCCTGGCTTCGGGATATCAAGGATATTACCACGATCATATCCCAGATTGCCCTTACGGCAGGCACGGTCCTGATAGGCCTAAAATAATGAGAGAAACAAAATACGAGATTCAAAACCAGAACCCGCTTTCCGAAGAAGAGGAAATCAACCTTCTCGAACTTCTGCAGATAATCGTCAGACGCAAGTCGGTTATTATCAAGATATGCACTGCTGCCGTTATTGTAGCGGTTTGTTATTCACTGTCTCTGAAGAACATCTATACTGCCAGCGCAAAAATACTTCCACCGCAGAAGGAATCCGGCGGCGGCCTTTCCGCGTTACTCAGTCAAGCCGGCGGCTTGGCCTCCCTTGCCGGAGGACTAGGCGGCTTGGGCGGTTCTACCGACCTCTACCTCGGCATCCTCAAGAGCCGTTCAGTGGCCGACGCCGTTATTAAACAGCTGAATCTCCAGAAGGAGTTCGAAGCAAAAAACATTGATGAAACCAGGAAAAGGCTTGAGGGGGCCGTCAAGTTTAAAGCCGGCAAGGACGGTATCATCAGTATTGATGCAGACAGCAAAGACCCCCAAAAGGCAGCACAACTTGCTAATAGCTTCGTGGATGAACTTGGGCGGCGTAGCGTTGAACTCAATCTTTCCAAAGCTGGAGCAGAGCGGATGTTTCTCGAAAAGCGTCTGGAAGTGGTAAAGCAGGATTTGCGCAATGCCGAGAACGACATGAAAACCTTCCAGGAAAAATATAAAACCTTCAAGGTGGATTCCCAAGCCACGGCTGCCATTGAAGGAATAGCACGTCTTAAGGCAGAGATTGTCACCAAGGAGGCGCAACTTGCCTCGCTCAGCAACTCTATGACCGATGAGAACAGTGAAATAAAAGCACTTCGGGCCGGTATATCCCTCCTCAAGAACCAACTTGCTTCAATGAGCGGCAGCGATGGCAATAATGTGATTCCGGCTATTGGCAATCTACCCGCATTAGGCGTTGAGTACGTCCGTAAAATGCGTGAGTTGAAAACGCAGGAGGCGATTTTTGAGCAACTCACCAAGCAGTATGAGGTGGCAAAAATAAGCGAGGCCAAGGACTCTTCTTCTATTCAGGTACTGGATGAGGCGGTCGTCCCATTGAAGAAGAGCAAACCCAAGCGATCGTTGATCGTCATGCTCGCCGCAATCACGGCCTTCTTCGCTTCAATATTTATCGTATTCATTCAGGAATACCTTTCCAAACTGCCACCTGAAGATGCAGCTATCATCCGCGACATCAAGAATTCATTACGATTTAGGCCCCGTAACCGTCAACAATCGTAACGCACCTTCTTTGCTAACTAGCTGTTCTATCTGGGTAGTGCCGGCTCATCTTTCGCCGGCACTACCCAGATAGTCTATTTCATTGTTTGCGGGGTTCTTTTGAAAAAATTGATCCTTGGTATGTTAACAACCCTCCTGTTGATTCCGACACTGGGATTCGCGTCCGAAACCGGGGATCTCTCCATCGGCAATGAAATTATCAACGGCATGTCAAGACTGGGGCATGAGACCGTTGAACTGGGCCGGACGCCCTTTCAAATCAACAACGGCAACTTCCTCATAACAATCGGGATGGGTGGTGCTGTCGGCCTAACGTACGCGTTTGACAAAGATATCCGCGGCAAACTGCAGACCAGCAAAAGCAAGTCCCTTGATAAGGCCACTGATGCCGGGTCCCTGGCGGGTAACCCTTTTATCCATCTGGGCTTTGCAGCTCTGGTCTACGGTGGCGCCATCATTGCGGACTCCAAAAAGTGGGAGGAAGTCGGTGAGATGATGGGAGAATCACTTATACTAGCCGATGCCTCTACATTTCTGCTCAAGGAGGCAACAGGCCGTGGGCGCCCCGACACAACCCTAGACAAAGGGGCATTCAAGCCATTTCGGTTCAAAAACGATTACGATTCGTTCCCATCCATGCACACCGCCAGTTCTTTTGCCCTGGCCTCCGTCTTGGCGGCCACTTCCGAAAGCTTCACCCTGAAGACCGCCTATTACTCGGCGGCAATGTTTGTTGGATTCTCGCGACTGTACCAGAATAAGCACTGGGCTAGTGATGTAGTTATGGGAGCTGTCTTGGGAGAATTGTGCGGGCGGGTCGTCACCCACTATCATGCAACGGGCCAGAAGGTGGCGGTAGTTCCTCAGGCCTTCGAAAATGGCGCGGGACTGGCAATGGTGGGCAAATGGTAATTTTTCCAGTGGGACTACAGGCCGATGCTGTCATCTTCGATTTCGACGGCGTTATCGTTGATACGGAACCGCTGCACTTCGAGGCGTTCCAACGGATACTGACACCGCTCGGACTCGGATTTTCGTGGCAGCAGTATGTGGATATCTATATGGGTTTTGATGATCGTGACGCCTTTCTCGCAGCATTCACGGCACACGGCAGAACACTCGATGCCGACATGCTTCATTCTCTTGTTGAACGTAAGGCGCAAATATTTCAGACGGTCATACAGGACGGCATTACCGCCTACCCAGGGGTCACAGAGCTGATAAATAAACTGCACAATAGTGGGGTGCCCCTAGCAATCAGTAGCGGTGCTCTGCGTTCCGACATTACCCCAATAGTGCAGCAACTCAACATAGCACACTGCTTTGATGTTATCGTGACCGCGGATAATGTTACGAAAAGTAAACCGGACCCGGAATCCTATCGCCTCGCGTTTGACCAGCTCAATGCTCGCGTCAACACTTCACCCGGCCACACCATCGCCATCGAAGATACGCCAGCGGGGATTACAGCTGCCAAGGGCGCAGGTTTGCAGGTAATCGGCCTCACTAACAGCTATCCCAAAGAACTCATCTCTGATGCTACAGTCATTATTGACTCACTCGAAGAGCTCATTCCTTTCGCCTTACATTCGTAGATCGTTTCAGGCATCTAACAGATGTTTTCGCTATTTTATGGTTTGTTTGGGGGCTGAAGAGGTATTGGCTGGTTGGTGAGATTTTATTTTTTGATCCTGAAACGCGAGCGAGCCCTTCAGATAGTTCTGAAGGGCTCGTTTGTGTAATTATTCCCGGCGGCGACCTACTTTCCCACACAGCTACCCGTGCAGTATCATCGGCCCTGAGGGGCTTAACTTCC
>NZ_BLJA01000001.1:1611926-1651926 GCF_019972295.1 Geobacter sp. AOG2 | reverse complement strand
GTGCGCTGCATTGCCCATGCAAAACCGGTCCGAAAAACGAACAAGTCAGTAGATTTCGAAGAATTCGCCGGTCCCCAGCTTATGCACCTTCATCAGATTGGTGGACCCCCGCGCCTCTACGGGCAGTCCCATGATGATGACGATGATGTCCCCTTTACGGTAGCCGGCAGCGAGCATATTGCGCTCCACCGCCATGATCTGCTGGTGCATGTCCGCCATGATACCGATGCCGGTGGCGCTGACCCCCCAGTAGATGGAGAGCCTTCTCTGGATCTCCGGCGATGCGGTATAGGCTATGATCGGTATATGTGGGCGAAAGCGGGAGATAAGCGCCGCCGTGCTGCCTGATTGGGTGAACACGGCAATGGTCTTGGCACTCAGACTGGTGGCCGCCCGGCAGGCCGACTCGGCCACCGCTTGGGCAATGCTGGGCGTTGAGGCGCTCCGGTCCACCTTACTCCAGAAATCGGCGCTTTCCACATCCCGCGCGATGCGGACCATGGTTTCCACTGCCTCCACCGGGTAATCCCCCGAGGCGGTCTCGGCGGAGAGCATGACCGCATCGGTACCGTCCACGATAGCGTTGGCCACGTCGGACGTTTCAGCCCTCGTCGGCCGCGGATTGCGAACCATGGATTCCAGCATCTGGGTGGCGGTGATGACCGGCTTGCCGGCCTCGTTGCAGGCTTGGATGATCTTTTTCTGGAAGACCGGCACCTTCTCGGCTTCGATCTCCACCCCCAGGTCACCACGCGCCACCATGACCGCATCCGTCGCATGGAGGATCTTCTTGAAATTCTGCAACGCCTCAGGTTTTTCAATTTTGGCCACCACCGGCGTGTTCTTGCCCTTCAGGTAGATGATCCGTTTGATCTGCTCCACATCATCGGCAGTACGAACAAAGGAGAGAGCCACGAAATCCACATCGGCCTCAAGCGCAAAGTCCAGATCAACCAAGTCTTTCTCGGTCAGGGAGGGGGCCGACACATTCACGCCCGGCAGGTTGATCCCCTTGTTGTTTTTCAGTACGCCGCCGGTCACCACGGCACACCTTACCCGCTCACCATCGATGGCCACGACCTTCAACTCCAACAAGCCATCGTCCAGCAGGATGCGCGAACCGGGATGCACGTCGTACGGCAGAGAACGGTAGACTGTGGGGATGACGCCGTCCCGGCCGAGAATATCCTCAGTGGTGATGATCACCTCCTGCCCCTTGGTCAAGGTCATGGCATCGTCCGCCATTTTGCCGGTCCTGATTTTCGGTCCCTGCAGGTCAGCTAGGATGCCAACCTGGCGTCCTAGCTTTTCCGAGGTCTGCCTGATGGTACGGATCAACTTTTGTTTCTGGACGTTGTCGCCGTGGGAGAAATTGAGGCGAAAGATATCCACGCCGGCCACCATGAGCCGGGCCACCATGTCGGGCGAAGAACTAGCCGGACCAAGGGTGGCAACGATTTTGGTTTTGTGGACTGCGGTTCTTGGCATTCATGCTCCTCTGTAGGAGGTTATTGAAAAACAGCCATCTCGCCGCCATCCTCGAAGGCCCTTTCGTGCGGCGTAGCGCTGCTACGCCTCCTCGGGGCCTTCTGCGGGTGCGACGATCTGACTATTTTTGAACAACCGGGGATATTCAACAGTCTGTCAGGCTATGGCCGCTTTGATCTCATTTCACTCTTGGCTTTCGTGCCGTACGTAATTCAGTGTTCCACCGGCCAGCAATTCCTTACGTTGACGATCGGAGATATTCAACTGCATTATGATCTGTTTGTCCCCCACCAATACCGGCACCTCCTCGGCGCCGCTCTCAACAAGGCGTCGCAGGTCCGAGAACGAGACCCGGTCCCCCTGTTTGAACAGATCGTAATCGGCCGGGGTCTTGAAGGTCAGCGGCAGGATGCCGAAGTTAACCAAGTTGGCCTTGTGGATGCGGGCAAAGCTCTTGACCAGCTTGGCGCGGATTCCCAGATAACGGGGCGCAAGGGCCGCATGTTCCCGGGACGACCCCTGACCGTAGTTCTCGCCCCCCACCACCACCCCGTTGCCGGCCGTCTTGGCCCTGGCCGGAAACTCCGGGTCAACCTGCTCGAAGACATGTTCGGCTATGGCCGGGATGTTGCTCCGCAACGGCAGCACCTTGTTGCCTGCCGGCATGATGTGGTCGGTGCTGACATTATCCTCCAGCTTAATGACCACCTCCGCCTGCAGCGTATCCGGCAGCGCCTCGAATTCCGGGAACGGCACGATGTTAGGTCCGGTCTTGATCTCAACGGAGGTGGTATCCTCCAGAGGGGAGATGATGCCGGAATCGTCCAGCAAATACGCGGAGGGGTTCTGCACCGCCGGATAGGCTTTGATGGCACCCAGCTTGCGCGGATCGGTGATCACTCCGTAAATACCCGCGGCAGCGGCGGTCTCCGGGGAACAGAGATAGACCTTGTCCCCTTTGGTGCCGCTCCTGCCCGGGAAGTTGCGCGGGAAGGTACGCAACGAAACCTGGTCGGTGCCCGGCGCCTGCCCCATGCCGATGCAACCCAAGCAACCGGACTGATGGATGGTTGCACCGGCCATCAGCAACGTCACAACCCCGCCTTGGTCGGCCACGTTTTCCAGCACCTGGCGGCTGCCTGGGTTGATATGGAACGACAATTGAGGCGCAACACGCTGCCCCTCCAAAATGCGGCAGACCATCATCAGGTCGCGGAACGAGGAGTTGACCGAACTCCCCACCAACACCTGATCTACCTTGATGCCCTCCACTTCCCGCACCGCAACGACGTTGTCCGGCGAGGACGGGCAGGCGATCAACGGTTCCAGTGAGGACAGGTCGATCTCGTCGTATTCGTCGTAGGCTGCCCCCTCGTCCGCCCCGAGAGGTTGCCAGCAATCGCCCCTGCCCTGTGAAATCAGGAACTCCCGCGTTCGTTCGTCCGAGGGGAAGATGGAGGAGGTGGCACCAAGTTCAGCGCCCATGTTGCCTATGGTGGCGCGGTCGGTGGCCGAAAGCGTTGCAACACCCGGGCCGTAGTACTCGATGACCTTGCCCACTCCCCCCTTGACCGTATGCCGACGGAGCATCTCCAGGATGACGTCCTTGCCCGAAACCCAGTCGGGCAGGCGACCCACCAGTTTAACTCCCATAACCTTGGGACAGGGGAGATAAAAGGGATGTCCGGCCATGGCCAAAGCCACGTCCAGGCCGCCGGCCCCGATAGCCAGCACCGATATGCCGGCAGCCGTGGGGGAGTGTGAATCGGCCCCAAGGAGTGTGATACCCGGCACGCCGAAGCGCTCCAGGTGCACCTGGTGGGAAACGCCGTTGCCCGGCTTGGACAGGTGCACGCCATACTTCATGGCCGCGCTGGTCAGAAAGGCGTGGTCGTCGGCGTTTTTATAGTCGGTTTGCAGCAGGTTGTGATCTATATACTGGGCCGCCAGCCCCACTTTGACTCTCGGCAACCCCATGGCGATGAACTCCAACATGGCCATGGTGCCGGTGGCATCCTGCAAAAGCGTGTGATCGATACGGATGGCAATCTCCCGACCGGGGACCAGTTCCCCCTCCACCAGATGATGTTCGAGTATTTTGTTCGCAAGGTTCTTTGCCATTGTAATCATCCCCTTCCTTTATAATGCATGCTGTCATTAGTATACCCTTAATCTGTGATACCTGCACGGCGGATAGAGCGACATGCCGGAGTCCAAGGCCGCCCTTGAAGTGAATTGCGACCGTTCCGTACTTCACTATATTTGCCGCTAAAAAATGTTGGCTTCCTCAGGCGTGAATCGCCTCCTTGTGCACATCCAAGGCGGCCTCCCTCACGGCCTCGGGTAGAGTCGGGTGGGCATGACAGATCAGGGCTATATCCCGGGCCGTGCCGCCGAAACTCATGATAGCGACCGCCTCGGCAATCAGGTCCGATGCCCGCGGCCCGACGATGTGCACCCCCAGAACCCGGTCCGTATCCTGATGTGCCAGAATCTTGACGAATCCTTCCGTTTCGTCCATGCAGCGCGCCCGGCCAAGGGCGGCAAAATTGAACCGTCCGCTCCGGTAAGGGGTGCCGGCCTCCTTGAGCTGTTCCTCGGTCTGGCCAACCGTAGCGCCTTCCGGCCAGGTATAGACCACGCCGGGGATATACTCGTACTCCACCACTGCGACCTTGCCCACCATGCGTTCAACGCAGGCCACCCCCTCTTCCGAGGCTTTGTGGGCCAGCATCGGGCCAGGGACCAGATCCCCTATGGCGTAGATGCCCGGTACGGAAGTCTGATAATCCGCATCCACCGCCACCCTTCCTTTCTCGTCCAGCCGCACCCCCACCTCTTCCAGGTTGAGCCCGGTCGTCAGTGGGCGACGGCCCACAGCCACCAGCAGGCGGTCGCAATCGATCTCTTCGCTGCCGGTACCGGCGTTGAACTGGACAATAGCCTTGCTGCCGATGCGGCGCACCCCGGTGATCCGCGTCCCCAGCTTGAACTGGATGCCCTGTTTACGCAGGGAGCGGTAGAGGGTGTCTCCCGCCTGGCGGTCCATAACCGGCACGATCTGGGGCAGCATCTCCACCACCGTTACCTGGGCTCCCAGACGGCGCCAGATTGACCCCAGTTCCAGGCCTATGAAGCTGCCTCCGGCAACGACCAAGTGTTGGGGAAGTTCGTCAAAGCAGAGCGCCTCGCGGGCACTGACCACCACCTGCCCGTCAAAGGGGATACCTGGGAGCATGGCGGCCTCGCTACCGGTTGCCAGCAGTACTCGCGGCGCCTGGAGCTTCATCGTCGTTTCCGTATCCGTAGGCAGGTTCTGCTGAACGGCGGGCGTTGCAGCCTCTACAAGCGCCACCTCGACCTCGTGCCGGCCAAGTGCGTTGCGTCCTGCAAGCCGCCCCGTGCCATGAATCCACTCGATCTCGTTCTTCTTGAAGAGATAGGCGATGCCGTCGGTATTCTTTTTGACCACGTCGTCCTTACGGCGCATCATGGCTTCCAGGTTAAGTTGGGGTGGAGCGATGTCGATGCCGTGCACGGAAAAACGATCCCGCGCCACGGCAAAAAACTCGCTGGAGTCCAGCAGAGCCTTGCTGGGAATGCACCCTTCGTTCAGACAGACGCCCCCCAACGCACCGCGCTTTTCGACGACGGCAACCTTCATCCCCAATTGCGTGGCGCGGATGGCGGCCACATAGCCGCCCGGTCCAGCACCAACAACGATAAGATCGAATATGTGATCGGACATGACAGAATCCTCCCTATGGAATGTTAAGGTGCCCTAGCCTTCCAGCAACAACTCCTCTGGGTCCTCGATATATTCCTTGATCTTCTTCAGGAACCCGACCGCCTCACGCCCGTCGATGATGCGATGGTCATAGGAGAGCGCCAGGTACATCATGGGACGTATGACGATCTGGCCATCGCGAACCACTGGGCGCTCCAGGATGGCGTGCATGCCGAGTACGCCGCTTTGAGGTGGATTAAGTATGGGGGTGGAGAGCATGGAACCGTACACGCCGCCGTTTGAGATGGTAAAGGTGCCCCCCTCCAGGTCGGAGATGGTCAGGCGGTTGGTTTTGATCTTCTCGCTGAAGCCGTTGATCGCCTGTTCCACTTCGTGAAAATGGAGCCGCTCCGCATTGCGCAGGATCGGGACCACAAGCCCTTTCTCGCCGCCCACGGCAATGCCGATATCGTAGTAATGGTGGTACACGATGTCGTCGCCGTCAATGCTGGCATTCACGGACGGAAATTCCCGTAGCGCCTCGACGCACGCCTTGACGAAAAACGGCATGAAGCCAAGCTTGACGCCGTGACGCTTTTGGAAATGGTCCCGGTACTTGTCTCTCAACGCCATGATGTGGCTCAGGTCGGCCTCGTTGAAGGTGGTGAGCATGGCGGTTTCCCGCCGCACCGCCACAAGGCGTTCGGCGATACGCTTGCGGATGGGGGACATGGCCCGTCGTTCTTCCCTCTCGGACACATAAGGGGGGGGCTCCTCCGAGTGGACTGCGGCGATGGGCCCAACCGGTGCAGGCGGGACGGAAACGGCAACCATGCCTTGGGACGGTATTAGAACAGAGGCAGCATCCGGGGGGGGCACTGGTGTGGCCGCTCCTTGCTGGGACTTTTCCGCGATGCCGCTGAACAGGTCGTCCAGGGTGATGCGCCCCCCCTTGCCGGTCCCCACGACCGAGGCGGGGTCAATCCCCTGTTCGCGCATTTCCCGTCGGGCGGCCGGCGTCGATGGCGCAGAGGCGGAATTAGCCGGTGACAGTTGCACCGGTACTGCCGGTGCTGATATCGGTGCTGTTGCAATCGGAGCAACTGCGACGGCAACCTGTTGTTCATCGATAGAGCCGATGACCGTGCCGACTGGAATTGTCGTCCCTTCGGTTACCGTGATCGCGAGCACCCCGGCCGCATCGGCGTTGATGTCCAGCGTGATCTTGTCGGTTTCGATCTCGCAGAGCGCTTCGTCCCTCTTAACACTCTCGCCGTCCTTCTTGAACCACTTGGCCAGCAGTGCTTCCCGGACCGATTCGCCCACCTCAGGCACTCGTATCTCCATAATAAATACTCCTCCCAAAAGGGTCAATCACCGCCTCATCGGGACGGCCGAATTTTATTCTAACGCATTTTCCCCGATACGCCAGTAAAAACAGGGGGCGGCCATTCTGCGGCCGCCCCCTGCGGGGTCTGCTGTTTTCATAGTTGCTCTATTTGGTTCGTGGCAATCACTATCGGCATCACATGTAATTCCAGCAGATAAAACCGATAATACTCAACCCTGTTCCTTGAGAAACTCCCTGCCAAAAGGCGACATCTGCCGCAGATGGGCAATGACCGGCGGCAGTTCGCGGATGACCGTGTCGATCTCGGCGTCAGTGGTATAACAGGAGAGCGAGAAGCGGATCGAGCCGTGGGCGCAGGTAAAGGGCACACCCATAGCCCGCAGCACGTGAGACGGTTCCAGAGAGCCGGAAGTACAGGCGCTTCCCGACGAAGCGCAGATACCCAACTCGTTGAGCAAAAGCAGGATCGCTTCACCCTCTACGAACTCAAAGGCGATGTTCACAGTATTGGGGAGGCGCTCGGCAGCGCCACCGTTGATGCGGGCATGGGGGATACGGGCCATAAGTTCGTTCTGCAAGCGGTCACGCAAAGCCTTTACCTGAGTATTCTCGGTCACCATGTTTTGCCCGGCGAGTTCGCAGGCCTTACCTAGGGCGATGATGGCGGCGGCATTTTCCGTACCGGCGCGGCGGCTCTTCTCCTGGTGTCCTCCCACCATGAAGGGGCGAAAGGGGGTGCCACGGCGCAGATAGAGCACGCCTATCCCTTTGGGCGCGTGCAGTTTATGGCCGGAGAGCGACAGCATGTCGATCTTCGAGGCCGCCAGGTTGATCGGAACCTTGCCTACGGCTTGGACGGCGTCCGTATGAAACAGCGCCCCCTTGGCCTTGGCGATGGCGGCAGCCTCCTCGATGGGGAAAATCACGCCGGTCTCGTTGTTGGCGTACATTAGCGATACAATGGCCGTATCAGCATCTACCACAGCCTTCAACTCCTCCATGTCCAGCCGCCCCTCGCTATCCACGCCGATCTCACTGACCCGGTACCCTTTCTGGGTCAGATTGCGACACTGGGTCAGTACGGCCGGATGTTCCACACGAGAGGTGATGACGTGGCGTTTTTCCGGGAAGACCTCCAGGGCTGAACGAATGGCAGCGTTGTCGCTCTCGGTGCCACAGGCGGTGAAGATAATCTCGTCCGGCGAGGCACCCAGGAGTGCGGCCACACGTTTACGGGCCTCGTCCACCTTCTGTTGTACCTGGCCGCCGAAGAAATGCATGGAACTGGGGTTGCCGTACAGTTCGCAGAAATAGGGGCGCATCTCCTCGAAGACCGCCTCGTCCACCTTGGTGGTGGCGTTATTGTCCAGATAGATTTCTTTCATGCCGCGACCTCCTCAACCACGATGTCCTCCGCCACTAGGTCGCGCAGTTTCTGCTCCACCACGCGGGAGGTGTAGCCGGAAGATGCACAGCCTGCACACGCCTTACGGAAGGCCACCTGCACCTTGGGACCGTCGATGTCGATCAGTTCCAGGTCTCCGCCGTCGGCCCACAACAGAGGCCGGATATCCCGCTCCAGAACCTCCTGGATCATCTGCATCTTTTTCATATTAGAAAGTTTTTCAGGCCGCTTCCGAGTTTCTTCGGACTGCTGGCCGCCCATCACCTCGGCGATTAACTCCTTGATCCGAGGAATACAGCCGCCGCAGCCGCCGCCAGCTTTGGTAAAATGGGTCACCTGTTCGGCCGTGGTCAGCTTATTGGTTTCGATCACCTTTTTCAGGAAGACATCGGTGATGCCGAAACATTTACAAACAATGGTTCCCTCTTGGTCGGGGTAGCTCGGGCCGTGATCGTGGTCGTGGTCGTGAGGCTTCACCTCATGGCCACGGTATTTGGCAATGGCAACCTCCAGCGCTTCCTGTCCCATCACCGAGCAGTGCATCTTCTCCTCCGGCAGCCCACCCAGAAACTCGGCAATGTCCTGATTGCTGATGGCCAGGGCCTCATCCAGGTTCTTGCCCTTCACCATCTCGGTCAGGGCCGACGAGGAGGCGATGGCGCTGGCGCAGCCAAAGGTCTGAAATTTGGCGTCAACGATCTTGTCCTTGTTGTCGTCCAACTTGAGATAGAGTTTCAGGGCGTCGCCGCACGCCAAGCTACCTACCTCGCCGACAGCGTCAGCATCAGGGATATCCCCCACGTTACGGGGATTGAGAAAATGATCTTTTACGGTTGGTGTATAGTCCCACATGGTGATGGTCTCCTTGCGTATTGAATGTATTCGAAAAGACTTCCGTTACCTTGCAGCAGGAATTACCGGGATACAACGCCCTTTTTATGGGTTTCTATCCCCCGCACCCTGTCAATGTTCACCCCATTATAAACTTTCGTCCCGATGCCATAACCTCCGCCAGCCTTGCTTCCGTGGCCGCCTCACCATAGAGGCGCACCACCGGCTCAGTGCCCGACTTGCGAAAAAGTATCCAACTGCCGTCTTCCAGCAGCAGTTTGGTCCCGTCGATCCTGATCACCTCCTTGATCTTGGTCCCGGCGACCTCGGCGGGAAGTGTCGTAATCTTTTTTGCGTACTCGCTCTCCAGTTGCGGTGATAGCTTGAGGTTGTCTCGGCGAGTGATGAAACGTCCTACCTCGCCATAGAGCCGTTCCAACAACTCCCGGATGGTCTTTCCCTCCCGGGCTACCATCTCCGCCACCAGGAAACAGGCCAGAATACCGTCTTTTTCGGGCACATGCCCCTTGATTGAGAGCCCGGCGCTTTCTTCGCCGCCAATAACGATCTTGTCCTGGCTGATCAGTTCGCCGACATATTTGAAGCCGACCGGCGTCTCATAGACCGGGATGCCGTGTTTTCGGGCTACGGCATCGATCAGGTGGGAGGTGGCGACACTACGGGCCACGCCCCCTTCCAGTTTACGCACCCTTATCAGGTAATCAAGAAGCAGGGCGATGATGTAGTTGGGCTCGATGTAGGAACCGTCGCTGTCCAAGATGCCGAAACGGTCGGCGTCGCCGTCGGTTGCCAACCCCAGACGAATTGCCGGGTCGCTTTTGACCATAGCGATAAAATCGGGGATATGACTTTCGGACGGCTCGGGTGGCTGGCCGCCGAAGTACGGATCCAGATGGTCGTTGATAATGGCATAAGGAATATTGCGCTGCTTAAGCGGCTCATCCAGATACCCCCGCCCGGTGCCGTACAGTGGATTAAGCGCCACCTTCCCAAGGTGCGCAATGGCATCAAAGTCAACCTTGTTTTCCAACGCTTTCAAGTATCCCTGCCGGGGGTCAATGCGCTCCAGGAGCCCCTGGCGTGACGCATCATCAAAGGAAAGGCTTGTTGAACAGCAGGCCGAACCCAGCATACTGTTGGCCCGTTGTTCGATATCGGTGGTGGTCTCAGGCAGCGCCGCCCCCCCCCAGGAGGGCGAGAACTTGACCCCGTTGTATTCGGGCGGATTATGGCTGGCGGTAAAGTTGACGGCGCCGGCGGCATGACGCCGCAGTATTTCGAATGAGATGACCGGCGTGGGGGTATCACGTTCACACAGGTAGGCCTTGACGCCCGCGCCCGCAAAAACCCGCGCCGCCTCTTCGACAAAACGCTGCCCCATGAAACGGGTATCGCAGCCTACTATCACTCCTTTGTGCTGTTCCCCGGAGGCGATGAGGTGGTCGGCAATGGCCCGGATAACCACCCTGACATTGTCAAAAATGAAGTCTTCGCAGAGAATGCCGCGCCATCCGGACGTTCCAAAAGCGATTCGCATGATACGCCTCCCAAAAACAAGACATCTTTTGTCGTATTAAGGTAATACACCAACGTCCGTCCGTCAAGTCAAACAGGTCATAATTTCAAGGATTTTTCCTGTTGACTTTTTTCAACCATACTTGTTACAGTTAGATTTCAATACAGAATACTTTAGGAGGAAGAAGCATGCAGTGTCAGACTGTACTTCCCGGTACCGAGTGTACCTTTTGGGGCAAACAGGGGTGTGTTTTCCCGGACGGCTCCTGCCAGATCGTAGTTGAAAATTGTGAAGGATGCGAGCGCATCGTAACCGGTTCCATTGGTCAGGTTTGCAGCGCCTATCCGGCTCCGGCCAAAAAATGGGCCAATGGCCTCTGCAACTTCGCCAGCCACGTCAAGGTGGAAATCAAGGTGGAAGATGTCAGGGTCAACCCCCTCAAAGCCTCCAAGAAGGCATCCGGCGGCAAGAAGAAGTAAGCGTCGTATCTTTTCGTACCAGTACGGAGGGGGAACCATGTTCCCCCTTTTTTTGTGTGCCGAGGCGTAGCCTCGGCGGCAGCCGGGAGGTTTACCATGTCCTTTGATACGCTTACCTGCCCTTCGTGCGGCTCTCCGGTCAGACAGTACCGCAACCCCTTCCCAACGGTGGATATCATCATCGAGATCGATGGCCGCATTGTGCTGATCGAGCGCAAAAATGCGCCTCATGGCTGGGCATTGCCGGGAGGTTTCGTGGACTACGGGGAATCGCTTGAAGAAGCGGCGCGACGGGAAGCAAAAGAAGAAACGTCATTGGAGATCGGCAACCTGCGCTTACTGGGATGCTACTCGGACCCGGAGCGGGATGCGCGTATGCACACCATTTCAACGGTTTTTGTGGCGCAGGGAAGCGGGATTCCCCGTGCCGCCGACGACGCGGCCAACCTGGCGCTCTTCAGACTTGAGGAACTGCCGTCCCCGCTCTGCTTCGACCACGCCAGGATACTGGCCGACTATGCCGCTGTTGTCGGCTCCGGGCGACAAACGGCGACTGGCCGGATTCTTGTTTCATGGGGCACAAAACATTCACCTATTTAAAAAAGTGCAACTCGGGGGCATGCGGGATCAATCCAAGCTCCGCCGCATATCGGTAGAACAGTCGCAATCCCTCTTGTTGCGCCCCCCCCAATTCGTAGGAAATATTCTCCCGCCAGTATCTTATAAGCCCCTCACGCCCCATCCATGCCATTTCAGGCACCGCATCCGCAATAAACTCCCGCTCCTGATCCGCATACCCTTTGGCCTGGACAAGTTGGTCAGCCAGCAGCCGCACTTCCTGATACCGTTCCCTTACGGCGGCACGGGTACAAAACCACAGGGCAAATACAAATGGCAACCCGGTCCATTCATACCAGAGCGATCCCAAATCGTAGATCCGCAGGCCGGTTTCTGACATGGACGAACGCAACGCGGCATCCCCGATCAGCAACATGGCGGGCGCCGTGCGAAGCGCCTCGGTCAGCGGGCTGGAGGATACAGTATACCGGCAGGATTGGCCAAAACACTTACCCAGGAGTATCCTGAGCAGGTTGACGGATGTAGCCGATTCCGCGCTCAATAACACCTCCTTGCCGTCAAGCTCTTCTATGGGAACACGGGAGAAGAGTAGAACGCTGGCAACCGGGCCGACACTGCTTATGGAGAGATCGGGCAGAATGAGGTAGCGCTCGGAATGAATGGCATATTCTATTGAGGATGAAGGGCAGACATCAATTTCCTCAGCGGCGAGCATGGCATTCAGGCGAGCCGGGACCCCGGCGGTGAACCGATAGCCGTCGCAGGGAAAATGTGCCTTGAGTGCGTGAAACAGGGGAGTGACGTTTGCGTAGTCTATGCGGCCAATAGTGAGCATCAGCGTATATTCTTGTAGAGTTTGTCCGCATCGTCTTCTACGACGCGGATACCTTGCCGTTCCAGAAGTTCGCCGGTTACCTGCCACAGATGGGTAATGGCATTATCGTAGTTCACCACCGCCGCGATTTGGTTGTTTTTGGCTGCCACAAGGTCATTTTCCACATCTAATACATCCTTGTTGGTGGCAAGACCGACATCCTTCCTGCGCAGATAGGCTTTGAGGCGTTCCTCGGCATAGGCCCTGCCCCGCTCGGCCACGGCGATCTGTTTGTAGGTGCTGGTGATACCCCGGATGGCGCTCTTGACGTCATTGGCGGCGTTTTCCTCAAGGCTTCGGATCTGTACAGCAGTTTGTTCGGTCTTGAGGCGGCTTTTACGGTAATCGTTTTCTGCTGCATTGTTGCCCAGTGGGTAGGTAAAGGTCAGGCCGAGGCTCCAGGCAGGATTATCGGCCGACGAGAGCGTTTCCAGATTGCGGGGATAGGTGTGATTGAGGCCGACCAGAGAGGCGGAGGCGGCAAACGACAAGTCGGGCTGAACCTTGTTATTGTAGATGCGTGTCTGAAGTTCGGCAATATCCAGGTTGCGGCGCAGCTCCTTAATGTCGGGACGGTCCATGGCCCGTTTAAGCGACGTATTTTCGTTCACGGCATAAGCATCATGACGAGGCTGATCCACCGTGACGATATCCCCTTTCCCCTTGATCTGCAACAGAAGTCGCAGGACATCAACTTCATCACTTACCGCCCTCTCGGCATCTATCAAGTCCTTTTCCCGTGAGTAGACGCCGAATTCGGCATTGGTGATCTCCATAGCGGGCAGAACACCGGCAGCAACCTGGGCCTTGGTATCGCTCAGAATCTTGCGCGCCAGTTCAAGCGAGGTACTTGCAACTTGTAACTGCTCCCGCAGGCTATAAAGCTTGAAATATTCGGTTCTGACTTGGGTGACAGTATTCAAAAGGACGGTATTGAAGTGTTCCAGTGAGGCAAACTTGGAGAGACGCGAGACGTTAATATTGATATCGGTATTCTCGCGCCCAAAATTCTTCAGCAGCGGTTGAGTGACCGTGAGCCCCAGAGTCGATTCCCAGTAGTTGCTCAAAGTACCGATGCTATTGGTGCTGTTGTAGTTGTTGTTGAAGCCGGCTGTTGCGGTTGCGCCGGTCCAGAAGAGTTGTGCCAGGGAAGCGTCGGCCTGATATGTGCGGCCATAGCTGGAGCTGGTACTACCCGTGGCCGTCGAGGGCACGGTAGAATCGCTGTAGCTGGTTTGCAGGGTTAGAAGCGGGTCGTAGATCGCCCTGTTACGGTTGATGTCAGCCTCTAACTGGGCTGGGTTGTACAGTTCAGCCCTCACGTCCAGATTCTTCTCCACCGCCATGCGGATCGCCTCGTTGAGCGAAAGGGAGATCGGCGTGTCGGCGGCCGCTGCAAGAGACGGCAGAGACATCAATACCACAAACAGTACGATGGGTGAACGCACGGTCCGGTTCCTTTCAAAACAAGAGGGCGGGATAGGCATCTATCCCGCCCTTTGTAGCACATATGCGCCGAAAAATTAATCCTTGTTTTCGACATAGTCGGCATAGTCGTCGGCCGACATGAACCCCTTCAGTTCGTCTTGGTCGTTGATCGTAACCTCCAGCAACCAACCTCCGTCATAGGGGTCATCGTTTAACAGGGCGGGGTTGTCGACTGCCTCGTGGTTGATGGTACGCACCGTCCCGCTGAAGGGGGCATAGATATCAGCCACCGTCTTGCGCGCCTCGATGGAACCTACGGAATCGTCCTGTTCCACCTCGTCGCCCTCTTCCGGCAATTCGACGCCGGAAATGGGTCCTAACTCTTCCTGAGCAAAGTCGGTTATGCCGATTACGGCCGAATTGCCTTCGACTCTGACCCAGACATGTTCCTTTGAATATTTCAGTTCCTCAGGAAAGTCCATAACGTCACTCCAGCACGATCCTTTCGAGGAAAGAGGTATCGATATCCCCCTCGATGAAATCCTTGTTCGTCATAATACGCTTGTGGAAGAAGATGGTAGTCTTGATCCCTTCGATGATGTACTCGTCGAGAGCCCGCGACATACGCCGGATGGCGTCTTCACGCGTCTCGGCGTGGACGATCAGTTTAGCGATCATGGAGTCGTAGTAGGGCACAACGGTGTATTGGTCATAAACGAAGGAATCCACTCGCACCCCCAACCCTCCCGGCGGATGGTAGGCAGTGATCTTGCCGGGACAGGGGGTGAATTTCAGCGGGTCCTCGGCGTTGATTCGACACTCGATAGCATGTCCACTGATCTTGATATCCTTTTGTTTGTAGCGAAGCGGCACGCCGGCAGCGGAGAGAATCTGCTCCCGGACGATATCGACGCCGGTCACCATCTCGGTCACCGGATGCTCAACCTGTACGCGGGTATTCATCTCCATGAAATAGAAATTATTTTGCTTGTCTACCAGGAACTCTACCGTCCCGACACTGTTATAACCGACGGCAGCGGCAGCGTTGACCGCAGCACTTCCCATGGCGTCACGCATCTCGGGGGTGATTGCCGTTGAAGGGGCCTCCTCGATCAGCTTCTGGTGACGGCGCTGAATGGAGCAGTCCCGTTCGCCCAAATGGATGACGTGTCCGTGCTTGTCGGCCAGGATCTGGATTTCCACGTGGCGCGGCCGCTCACAGTATTTCTCGATGTACACCTCGGGGTTACCGAAACCGGCCTGAGCCTCGGCACGAGCCGTAGCAAAGGCGTTGGGCAAGGCCGCCTGGGAATGAACTATCTTCATTCCCCTCCCGCCGCCGCCGGCGGTTGCCTTGATGATTACCGGAAAGCCTATTTCCTTAGCGATCTTGATCGCATCATCAACAGTTTTTACCCCTTCCTTGGTGCCGGGCAGGATTGGTACGCCGTGTTGTATAACCGCTTGGCGGGCACTGATCTTATCGCCCATTATCCGCATGCTTTCGGGGCTGGGGCCGATGAACGTAATGCCGCATTTTTCGCAGACTTCGGCAAAATTGGCGTTTTCCGAGAGAAATCCGTAACCGGGATGGATTGCCTCGGCATCGGTCAATTCTGCGGCGCTGATGATGGCGTTAATATTGAGGTAGCTTTGCGCGCTGGGCGCCGGACCGATACAGACGCTTTCGTCGGCCAGCTTGACATGGAGCGAGTTGCTGTCGGCCTGAGAGTAGACGGCAACAGTCTTGATGCCCAACTCTTTGCAGGCTCGAATCACACGGATGGCGATCTCGCCACGGTTGGCGATAAGAACTTTATGGAACATGGAGGTTAACCCCTTGGACTGAAGTAAAATTAGGCCTTCTCAACAACAAACAGTGCATCACCGAACTCCACCGGCTGGGCGTTTTCCTTACATATTTTGACGATTTTGCAGCGATACTCGGCCTCGATTTCATTCATCAGCTTCATGGCTTCGACTATGCACAATATCTGCCCCTTTTCAACAACCTGGCCGACCTCGACATAGGGGGCGGCATCCGGCGCAGGCGCCCGATAAAAGGTTCCCACGATGGGCGAATTGAGAGTTTCACCTGCTTCGACGGGTGCAACTGCAGCGGCAACGGCTGGGGCGACAGCAGGAGCTTGCTGCTGCGGGGCCGCATAGGCCTGGGGAGCGGGCGCTGCGACGGTGACATATTCGGTCTTCGGGCCACGCCGGATGACGACCTTTTCATCGGAGTTGTCCATTTCAAACTCGGTAATATCCGTCTCCGTAATCATCTTTATCAATACTTTCAAATCTTTAATGTCCATCACGTTTCTCCTTTGAATGCAGTTTCATGGTACCAGGTATACGCCCAGTATGAATATGGTACTACAAAATGAACAAATCCTTGGGCGCAGTGGTCAGCACCCGGCAGCCATCGGCGGTGACCGCAACCGTATCCTCTATCCTAACGCCGCCAAAACCAGGAATATAGATACCGGGTTCAATGGTGAAGACCATCCCCTCGGCGACAACCGCGTCACCGCGCGGGGAGAGCACCGGTTTTTCGTGAATGTCCAAGCCGACGCCATGTCCCAACCCGTGTCCGAAATAGTCCCCGTAACCACGCTCCCGTATGTACTCGCGCGCCACGGTATCCAGTTCCTTGCAGGAAATGCCTGGCCTGACCGCGGCAATGGCCATATCGTGGGCCGTCCTGACGATCTCATGGATAACCCGCTGGCGCTCGCCAAGATCGCCAATCGCTACGGTTACTGTCTCGTCGGAATGATAACCATCCTTGATGGCGCCAAAGTCGATCGTTACCAGTTCACCTGTTTGAAGCGCCTTTTCGGAGGCGACACCGTGTGGCATGGAGCCACGCACCCCCGAAGCAACAATAAAGTCGAACGCCCTGCCGTCCGCGCCGCGCCGGCGCATCTCCAACTCCAGTTCCAGAGCGATCTCTCTCTCCTTGATACCCGGTTTGAGAAGCGACCTGATAGCCATAAGGGCAGCCGATGAAAGAGCCGCAACGTCGGAAAGTCGTTGCAATTCATCAGCATCCTTACAGGAACGGATAGCATCCAGTTCAGCCCCCAGAGCCACCAGTTCGCAATCGGTCAGGGTGGAAGAAAGCGCTGTGAAGAATGCCACAGTGGTCTGGGTAGACTCAAAACCTATGCGCGAAAAACCTTGTTCCTTGACCAGCGCGGCTATGGATTCCTGCTTTGACGTGAATTCCAGAATCTCTGTTTCCCCCACCTCAACAGAGGCCTGGGTGGTATACCGCGAGTCACAGAGAAACCAACCCGCATCCCGTGTCAGCAGCAAAGCACCTTCCGATCCGCTGAACCCGCACAGGTAACGGATATTGTGCAGATTCGTGAACAGGATACAATCCAACGAATACTCTTCAAAGAACCGAACCAGATGGGAACGCCTGTTTTTTAGCATAAATGAAACCATCACCACAAACTGTTTTTGAACAATTCTTAACTGTTTTTGTTATTCCGGGAGATTTTCGACAAACTTGGCGGACTAATGTTTTTTACCATAACTAAAAAGAGCCCGCAATCCAAGCAGATAACTGTCGCAGCCGAAACCGCAAATCTGCCCTACCGCCAGGGCAGCAGTCAGACTCTTGTGGCGAAACTCTTCGCGACGGTGAATATTGGAAAGATGAACCTCGACAAACGGAACGCCTACCGACGCCAAGGCGTCACGAATGGCGACGCTGGTGTGGGTATAGGCCGCCGGGTTGATAACAATACCGTCATAATGTCCCACGGAAGCCTGAATGGCGTCGATCAGGGCGCCCTCGGCATTCGACTGCAAAAACACTACGGAACAGCCAAGTTCAGAGGCCAGCTCTTCAATGGCAGCGTTTATCTCCTCCAATGTCAGCGAGCCATAGACGTCAGGTTCACGCCGGCCGAGCAGATTAAGGTTGGGACCGTGCAGGACGAGGAATTTCATGGTCAGGCCAACTCCCGAGCCAGATCGTATGCCTTGAGACGCAGCAGGTAGCGCCCCTTACCAAAATTACCGTCTCTGGTCACGATCAGGACTGCGAACAGATCTTCATTCAGAACGCGAAGTGCCACCCGAGTCCGGTTGGTGGTGATGGAAACCTCTTCCATGGCACCGGCCTTCACGAGTTCGGCCGCACGCTTAATCTCCTTGAGGACCGTCGCATATTCAACCGACAGTGATTGAAGATCAAATTCTGACTGGGGAACCGTAATCTCGTCGATGGGGATTCCGTCATAGGCCATGATCATTGCTGCCAAACCGCCTTCGACATTCTCCACGATTTCTTTCAGGGTCTCCCTTAGCGACATGCCTTGATCCTCCTGATATTTTCAAGCCATTCCTCTAGGGTTGCTAGGGCATTGCCGGCCTCTCCCCGAGACTGCAGGCCCGAATCGGCGACCGTGGATGCCGCGGGCGGAGGCTCGACCCGTACTTCGTCGGAATCACCGAATTCTGCCTGCTCAAAATCGTCCGAGACTGCCAGGGCGGCATCGTCCCATGGCTTGGTCCGACTCGCCTCTGTGGCCGAAAGTTCAGCGATCCGTGTCAGTGCGACACTATTAGCAGGGTCGTCTGCAAGAATAGTCTGATAGATAGCGAGCGCCTTTGAGACAAACCCCTGCTGCACGTAAAGCTCGGCTAGGGTGGTGGTGGAAAGCGGGTCGTGGTGAACTGCCTCTGCCCGTTCAGCTTCCTCTTCGTTACCCACGGAAATCTCTTCGATCAGATCGCCTTCGTCCAACTCCAGAATGTCCAGATCCTCGATGATCTCGTCTTCATCGTCATAGGCAACGAATTCAGAATCCCGACGTTCTCGGGAGGCCATTACTATATCAGCTTCAGGCGCTAATCCGGTGGTAGCGATCTGCTGGGTGTTGCGCACAAGGGCCTCCAGTTCAAGGCGGCACTCGTCGTCATCCGGGTTTAGGTCCAGCACGATGTTCAAAATCTCGACGGCGGCGCGGTCATCTCCCGATCCGGCATAGAGTCGTCCCAACAGCTTCAGGGCTTCCATGTCTTCAGGTATCGCCGTAACAACCTGTTCCAGTGCTGACCGGCACTCATCCGTCAACCCTTTGGCATGACAGGCCATGGCCAAGGCCCGCTGGCCGGCGATATGCCCCGGATGCCTTATCACGCCTTTTCTGGCTACATGGAGTGCATCATCCGTCAAGCCGACCTTGAGATAGATCTCCGCCAGTCGGGCAAAGCAAAAAGAATCGGGGTTTGCCGCAAGGCGCTCCTCGTATGCCTTGATATCAGTCCAGAATGACCCGCTGTCCTGCTGCATGATCACACCCCCAGCCCGCTTAACGTAAGTAGTTCTTCCGGTGAAAGCTGTGCAACGGTATGGTTGCCAATCCCCTGGTTGCAGATGAAGTTGATGGCCCCGGCTCGGCTCTTTTTATCCTTGAGCAAGACATCCAGCAACTGTGAACGCTTCACCTCCGGTGGTGTAACGGAGAGGCCAAGGCTACCGAGAAGCGCCTTTATCCTGGTCACATCATCATCCCGGCACTCTCCCCGCAGAGAGCATATGCGTGCCGCCAACACCATACCGATCGCCACGGCTTCCCCATGCACCAAACTTCGATAGCCGGCCAGGGTCTCCAGGGCATGACCCAATGTGTGGCCATAATTAAGCACTTCGCGGAGACCAGCCTCCTTTTCATCCCGTTCAACCACCATGGCCTTTAATTCGCAACAGCGCTGAATGACCGTCATGAGGCACTCACGTCCCATTGCCGACAGCGCATCAATATTCCGTTCCAAATACTCGAAAAAAGGCCCATCAATGGCTATGCCGTATTTGACAACCTCGGCAAGACCTGCCCGATATTCCCGCTCCGGCAGCGTTGCCAGGGTATCCACATCGATCAACACCAGCCGCGGTTGGTAGAATGCACCTATCAGGTTCTTCCCCCGAGGGTGGTCGATGGCAGTTTTACCCCCAACACTACTGTCTACCTGCGCCAAGAGAGTTGTCGGCACCTGGACGAAAGGAATGCCACGCAGAAACGTTGCAGCGGCAAAACCGGCCAGATCACCCACCACACCGCCACCAAGGGCGACAATGAACGATCTCCGGTCCAAGCCGGCTTCTATCAAGGCGTCATAAACGCTACCCAGCGTGGCAGCATTCTTGAATTCCTCGCCATCGGGCATTTCGATCAACGCGACCGAGCAGCCGGCCTCCGTCAGAGAACGCCGTACCGCCTCGCCATACAGCGCATTCACCGTCGGATTAGTGACAACCGCAGCCCGGCCGGTCAAGCCGAGGGAGGTGCACCTCTGACCAAGCGTCGGCAATGAACCGCTTTCGATCAGGATATCATAACTGCTCTCTCCCAGGTTGACGGTAACGACGCTCACGCTTCCAAACCCCTTAAATACCCTAGAATCTCTGCCGCCACATCTTCCACGGATTTCCCATCCGTGTCAATTCTTATATCGGCGTCGTTATAAAATTGTTCACGCTGCTCCAACAGCGTTTTCGCACGTGTTGCCGGGTCGTCACCAGCATACAGAGGTCGGTCTGTGGCGCCGGAAAGGCGCTCCATAATCCGGTCAAATGGAGCGGTCAGATTGACCACCACCCCGGACGCCCGCATCAAGGCGCGGTTTGCATCAGCAATGACCGCACCGCCACCAGTTGCGATCACCGCCCCACCCCGGTGCAGAGCGTGTTCCAGGCACGAGCTTTCCAGAACGCGGAAGACAGCCTCCCCTTCTTCAGCAAAGATAGCATTGATGGAGCGGCCCGCCACGGCAACGATCTCGGCATCAAGATCAATGAAGGGGCACTTAAGTTTGCCTGCCAGCAGACGGCCGATACTGCTCTTACCCGCTCCCATAAAACCGGTGAGGATTAGCGGCCGTTCAAGCATTGCTCACCTGAGCCCGGTAACCTTCATAATTACGCCGGATTTCCCGGATTGAATCGCCGCCGAATTTTTCCAGGAAGGCATCAGCGATTTCTATGGCCACAACCGCCTCGGCTACAACCAGAGCAGCCGGCACGGCGCAGGTGTCGGAGCGTTCCACAGCCGCCTCATACGGCTCATGAGTCTGCATATCAACCGAGCGAAGCGGCTTGTAGAGAGTGGGTATCGGCTTCATGGCCGCCCTGAGTACAATGACCTCGCCATTCGACATCCCACCCTCGATACCGCCTGCGCGGTTGGTTTGGCGATAATAAGCGGTTGCCGCCCCCTGACTAAGGCGCTCCTCGTCCCGGAACAGTTCGTCATGCACCTGGGAACCTGGCCTGCGGGCCGCATCAAAACCGATACCGACCTCGACCCCCTTGATGGCCTGGACACTCATCAATGCCATTGCCAAGCGGGCATCCAGTTTGCGATCCCACTGGACATAGCTACCCAAACCCGGAGGGACGCCGCTGACCTGCACCTCTACAACCCCACCCAAGGTATCGCCATCGGCCTTGCTGAAATCTATCAGTCGCTTCATCTCCACCTCGGCATCACGGTCACAGCAGAAAAGCTCCGATTGGGAGGCAAGACTCCACAACTCCTCCAGCGGGAGATCGGGACGCTGTGCCTCCACCCCTCCGACCTCGGTCACGAATCCGCCGACCATAATGTCGAACTCACGCAGAAGTGCCTTGGCTACGGCTCCCACTGCCACACGCACGGCTGTCTCGCGGGCACTGGAGCGTTCCAGAATATTGCGCACATCCTCGTGCCCATACTTTAAAGCCCCGGTCAGGTCCGCATGTCCGGGGCGTGGACGAGTCACCGCAATACCGTCCATACGATGTGTCGCCAGCGGCGACATCTTCTCTCGCCAGTTTTCCCAGTCGCGATTGCCCACCACCAGTGTCACCGGTGAACCAAGTGTTTCGCCCCAGCGCACGCCCGACAAAATGTTGACCGTATCCGTCTCGATCTTCATTCGGTCGCCGCGGCCGTACCCCTGCTGGCGCCGAGCCAAGTCATGGTTGATACTGTCAGCCGAAAGCCGAGCCCCGGCCGGAAGGCCTTCGATAATTGCCGTCAATTGCGGCCCATGGGATTCCCCCGCAGTCAGGTAGCGGAACATACTCACAAAAAGCCTCCATTGAGTCTCTCAAATTGAGCCTAAATTACCATTTAACCCCGGCAGACGGCAAGGCAAAACACAACAGATCAATAACAATGCGTTAGGGAAACATCAAGGTGCCATCATTATTTTTGGAAGACGGTTTTCCTCCGGACCTGGCTTGCGCACCCAGACCGCAATCTGCCTCCCGCCCCCTTGCCAAGTAGGCATAAAAAAACGGCGGTTAATTAAATTAACCGCCGTTAGATATCAGGGTTGTAAGGAAAGGATTAGGATTGTTTGTTCATCTTGCGCTTGCTTACGACAGCAAGTGAAATCAAACCGATTCCCAGCAGGAGCATCGTTCCGGGCTCAGGAACAGGAGCGACATTCACAAGACCATCAATACTTACGGAAGAATTACCTGTTAGAGTAGCTGTTATGATCTCATCGAGCGAGAAGGTATTACCGACGGTAGCCAATCCAGAAGTTGTAGAGCTACCCATACCTGTCACGGTTGTGGAAACACCTGGAACAGAGACCCCATTGACCAACACGTCAGATGTTAGCTGTACATTTGAACTGCTCGTGCTTGATAAATACTCGCCAACACTAAGATTAGGTGATATGGCATACGTATCAAGGACAAGGCCAGAATCAGTCAACTTGATAGTTATAGAACCAGTTCCCCTGAAAACAAAAGAGCTGATATCAAAAGATCCGCTATTTTGATCAAAAATAGACGTTCCGATTGCACTTACACTAATACCATTTATACTACCTGAATACATAATACCATTTATCGCCGAGTTAAAATCATTAACGCCATTATCATTTACCACAACTGTTTCACTTCCACTGCTCAAGGTCATAGTGAAAGCTTGTGCCATCGTAGACAACCCCAACATAAATATCGTACCAGCCAGAAATAACATTATTTTTTTCATTTTTTATCCCTCCTTAATTTATTTATTTTGGCAAAATAACCGAATCCTCGTTCTGTTCTTTGTTGAGCAATACCTGTTGCTGATAGTTTGCAATTTAAGTGCCATTTTTTAACTAGATAATTTAATTGCTTTTTTTATATTAATTTAGACTCAAAAATGGATGTGTAAAATTATCCGACGCCATAAGAGACAAAGGAAAAGAAATTGCAGAGGTGGGGGTCAAGAAGAGATAAATGCCCATCAAACATGATCGGGGCTATTCTTGACGAAATGAATTAGTGGGGGTAATTCCAAATCAAACACGTGAAGTGGATTCTGTAACATTCTTCAACATGTCCTTTTCTGTTTTGCATATTGCGGATGCGGTTGGAGCATCACCAGAAATACCACTTTCCCGTGTAAAGCACGTACACTGCGAGGGACAAATTGGTTACCGAATGTGCAAGCATGCACTGGGCAAGACTGCGAGTGCTATAAAGCACAATATTATATATTGCGCCCGCTAACATCCCGGCGAAAATAAAATTATGCTCAAGGCCAAATAGCAGGACTGTAATTATGAATGACTGGAGAGTAAAAAAACCGAGGGGCACTTTTGTGAAGTCACTATGTATCGTATACCGGACAAGAAATGAACGCCAAAAAAGTTCCTCCATAATCGGGACGACAACTATGGCGCCTCCAACCCTGAAAACGGTCATACATATTTGAAGATTCCTGTTTGTAAAAAGATTCGGATTAAATCCTTTTGGCGATTCCATCACGCCAAACGACCAATCCATGTGAATCCAAAGGGTAAACACTAGTATCCCCGTACAACAGACCACGAGCGTAACAGGAAGATTCTTCAGGCCCTTAAGTGAAATTTCGGTATATTCTTTTCTGTATCGATATAAGAGAAAAGCTACAATTACAATTTTTACCGGATAGAGATAATAAAGTGTTGTTTCCGCAGCGACTATGATCCCTCTCTCCGCTAACAGGCGGAATGCTTCATCGAAACCTACAAATGCCATAAAGACCGCAAAAGGCAGACAGCGGACAAAAGCAGCATATCGCAAAGAAGTCACGACTCGCCGAGCCCCGCTTCCGCTTTTCGATTCCCATCAATAAAATTATGCTTTTTCATCAGATCATAAAGGGTCGGCCTGCTGATTTCCAGTTCCTCGGCCGCCTTCAAGATATTGCCATGCTGTCGTTCAATCGCCGCAGAAATCACCTCTCTTTCGGCCTTATCCCGCGCCTCTTTGAGAGATATAATATCCTTGGACGGTTCAGGCTGCTGCAACTGGTTGTTGTTGCAGCCAAGATCAGCCGGCTCAATGGCGGACGAGTCGCTCATGATTACCGCCCTTTGGACTCTGTTCCTCAATTCACGAACATTACCGGGCCATTCATAGCACTTCAGAAAGCTTAAGGCTGCCGCGCCAAAACGTCGGACCCTCTTCTTGTGTTCATCGTTAAACAGCCTCAGATAATAATGGGCCAGCAGGAGAATATCGTCCCCCCGTTCCCTGAGCGGGGGAAGGTCGATCGTGATAACGCCGATCCGGTAATACAGGTCCTCCCTGAATTTTCCTTCATTGATGGCCTTAAGAATGTCAACATTGGTGGCACAGATAGTACGAGTATCAACCTGAATATCTTCCCGGCCACCAACCCTCTGAATTGTCCCTTCTTGAAGAAAACGGAGCAGCTTTACCTGGAGATTGACCGGAAGTTCGCCGATCTCGTCAAGAAAGAGTGTCCCTTTATGGGCATATTGTAGTTTTCCCTGAACAGTTGCATGTGCTCCGGTAAAGGCGCCTTTCTCGTGTCCGAAGAACTCCGACTCCAGAAGATTTTCCGGAATTGCCCCGCAGTTGATGGGGATAAACGGGCCACTTTTACGAAGACTGGCCTCCTGAATTGCACGTGCAACCAGTTCTTTTCCCGTACCGCTCTCACCTGTAATCATAATTGGCACATCTGATGACGCTACCTTCTTGATTGTAGTGTACACCGTCTGCATTTCGGCACATTGGCCGATTATTCCGCCTGCAACGGTCGATTTTAGCTCAAGAGAACGCTGCAAAGCACGGTTCTGTTCCTCAATATTTGCCAAGTGGAAGGCGCGCCCCAAGATCACCTTAAGTTCATTGAGAATTGGTGGCTTAGGGTAAAAATCATAGGCCCCCATCTGTATGGCTTGCAGCGCATTTTCCCGTTCGCTGTTGCCGGTCAGCATGATAATTTTTGCGGTCGGGTTGTGATCGAGCATCTCCGCCAAGCATCGGAATCCCTCAACGGAAGAATTTTCATGAGGGGGGAGTCCTAGGTCGAGAATCACCACACGAGGTTGTTGTTTTTTGAAAATTGCAAGCCCTTGAGGGACGTCTCCAGCCAGAAGGATTTCGTATTGTTCTCCCAATCCCCATTTAAGCTGCTGACGGATATCCGGATTATCATCAACGATTAGCAGATTTTCCATTGGTTATTCCTTTTTACTCAGAGTCTACTAAGGACGCCACCCTTATAAAATTACATACCAAGGGGAAACCATACCGTAAAAACTGACCCACTTCCTTCCTTGCTACTGACCTCAATCCTTCCTCCATGGTCTTCAATAATTTTACGGCATTGATAAAGACCAATCCCAAGCCCCTGTTTTTTGGTAGACTTGAAAGGCTTAAACAGCTTTGTGCGGATGTAATCGTCCGACATACCACATCCCTCATCCGTAACTCGGATAAAAGACGCGCCAGATTGATTTCCTACTTCAGCTTGTATAGGCCGCTCATGGTCTGATGCCTCTACGGCATTGACAAACAGATTCATGACTACCTTCTGGATTTCATCACCATCTGCGATAATATTCTCAGCTTTTCCCGACACGGCTATTCTCCCAGCCGCAACCAAATTGGCGGTCTTGGTAACTAGATCGAGGAGATCGACGGAATGAACGTTATAAAGGTTTTTATCCCCCAAATTTTTCAACCTACCGATCAAAGCTCTCATCTTTTCAGCTGTGTTTCCCAAAGATGTCAGCATATCCTTCTGAAAATCAGGATTTGGCATATACTTGGTTGCATTATCAATGATAAGCGAAAGAGTCGCCACAAGGTTTTTCAAGTCATGCACCACAAATGTAGCGACATTATTGATAGCTTCCATCTCAAGTGCCTGGGCAATCTGCTCGGAGAAGCGATGGTGTAGTATGGCCTGAGAAGCTTGGCGGGCAATGGTTTTCATCAAATCGTAATCTTCATAAATATAAACTTCATCCTCTTTAATTATACGCCCTAATGTAATAAATCCCTCGAGGCGCTCACCATTAAAAAGCGGAACGATAAATGATATGCTATTTGCTTCAAGAAAATGGCTATATTCTCCTTTGATTACTTCGTCACAGTCCTTCACATTAATCACCCAGCCCTGTTTCTTCATAACGCCGACAAGCATATTGTCTGAGCTGATTACATCATATATCGGGTCCATTTCGTAGGCCGCTTTCGCGCAGTATCCTTTTTCTTCCTCCTCGTAAAGAAACAGAGTAGCCCCACCCATCCCAAATATGTCGCAATATGCATAAAGTATTCGCTGTAGAAGTTCCTCACCTGACATTGAAGTGGAGAGTTGCTCCGTAAAACGAAGCCATTGAGCTCGGTAATCATGCTTATTCTGATAAAAATTTTTGTGCAGTACGACCTTGACTTCCCGTCGGAATCTCTCAGAGAGAAGCAGGATCAAAAGGGCTACCCCGGCCAGAAATGCAAGAGAGATGGTCATGGAATGGGTAAAAGCCCCTCCCAGATAACTCATCCCTTCGCCTAACAAGCCAAGCATAATTAAATATAAGCCAACGGCAAAAAGGACGAAAGATTTGAACGCTACCTGACGGGAGACCTGAATCTGGACTCGACCACGTCGGTACCACTTGGAATAGGAGATCATGGCTACTGCAACAATAATCATGGTCGAGCGGAGCGAAATATAATTCATATTAAGCGTTCTGTATAAGAGAGCTTGGCTGAAATAGAACGCAAGAACCGTCACAATGGTGCCTAGACCAATGATGTCCAATTTGATTTGCCAGAGAGCGTCAGGTGATGCATTTACGAGCGTTACCTCAAAATTTACCAAGGTAAACACCAGGCAGGCCAATATTCCAAGGTAATAGTAGAATCCGGTGTTTCCTAGAAAGAGGAGGTGTTCACCAGGAAAATCCGGGGCATAGAAAAAGGCGCTCATTGGGAACATCATGGGGATAAAACAGAACAAAAAAGTAACGACAATCAACCCCTGCTGCAAGCGCCCTATCTTCCAAGGACCTGATTGTCGGGCGTAGGTTAAACTGCTGAGAATCCAGAATGACGGCAAAAAGGCCTCAGCAAAGAGTGCACACTTTTTCCAGAAGATTGCATCCATGCCACTCGTAAGAGCTAATAAATCGAACAACTCAAGGAGTGCAGTAACAACAAGGGCTGCACAAAGGAAAAGCCCCCTATGATGGCGTTCCCGGAGCAGAGTCCAGACACCCGAGAACAACAGTGAAATTATCGCAATAATCGTTATGACAATGCTACCCATGCTCATAATGCAAATCCGATTATTAATCCGAGATAATCATCATATATCTTTCGGCCAAAACGGCCACTGCCGGTTTGAAATTTTCTTCCATAAACATTTTCACCAATCTCAAATGTGGCGGCGCCCTGCCCTAAGCCGACCCGAATATCTATTGCGGGAGGAACTCCTGGATCGTCGGGGTTATATCGCGCACAAACTGTTCTCCTCTGGAAAGCGCCGAAGAGTCATCACCTTCGAACGGCACGGATACACGAATGAACGAGGTATCGCGGCGTCGATAAAACAATGAACCGGTCATTTCAGCAAGCTTGAGAGAAAACTCGTCATTCATTGAATGCCCGCGAGCCTGAAACCAATAGAGGAACAACTCCTTGTTTTCGCCTTTCTGGTAGACACTGCGCACCAGTTTTACGCTTCCTCCGGAGGGAATCTCCAGAGTGCCACGCTTCGCGGATATTTCGTACCAACCGCTTCCCGGCAGACAATTTCGGGGAGAATGTATTTCCCCGCTCTCCTTACCTCCGCCATGGAAACCGATATAAAGCCCCACTACCTTGCCGTCAGCATTTTTGTACTGGCGATAGAGATAATCTGTCGGTTTGAGAACACTGAGAACATTGGCGCTGAATTCGGATTGCCCCGCCATCTGCCATGCCTTTACTTGCATCGGAAATTCGTTGAAGGGGCGGTTGGGAGGTACCGAGACATCACTATGCAGATTTATAAAAAGTGCTACGCCAAACAGCAAGGTAAATACAGCATAATAGCTTTGCAGGCGCGGAGCAGGCGCCGGCTCGGCAGTAGCGGTCGGAACGGGTGATGGGATAGCAGAATACGCCGCTCCCTCGACATTTTCAAGCCTCCCCTTTACCAATAAGCCCACCACCACCAAAAGTACAATTGCGAGCAAGAATACCACCATTCCGGCAAATTCGTGAAAAAAACCTTCCGCCGCCTTAGCCCCCCACCACTGGGCCAGAAAGCCGGTGATAATAACCCGCAAGGCGTTTGTAGCAATGGCGACCGGTACAGCTGCAACGATAATGAACCAACGTCTGACATTTGATGTCTGCACGAAAAAGGCATAGGCGACCGCCAACGCTAGAAGGGACATGAGTGACCGGATGCCGCTGCATGCGTCGGCAACCTCAAGAGTTGTGGACGGAAACATGATGATGTTTCCTTCCCTCAATACGATGACACCAACAAGCCGTAGGAATCCAACCGAAACTTTTGTTACGAACAATTTCAACGGGAAAGCAAGCATGTCGTAAATAATATAGGGGATCGGTACCATGAAGATCAAATACCCCAAAGGCAGTGCCATCCATTTCAGAATGTCCCGACCAAACCAGAAGAGTACAAGCCCAACCAGGACGACGATCAGGGAGGAACGCATCATAAAGTACTCTGATGCCAGCCAACCCATCAGCAGTTGAACCCCTCCCAGAGCAACCACCACCAGACCATAGCTGTTCGGGCTGACTTTCCGATCCTTTAAACTGGGCCATCGATGCCAGAGAAAGTATCCTGCGATAAAAGGGACAAGGAACCCATGGGAATAATTATCGTCCTTTGCCCAGTCACTGACCATGTCGGGTACAACCCTGAAATAGAGCCCGACAAGCAAGGGGATAACAATCAGGAAATGTGCCTTGTACTGTTTGCATGCTTCGCTCAATGTCATACTGCTGGTCTCCGATTATCGGCAGAAGTCGCCACGTGCCTACTTGAATTTTTATTGCTTCCGGCCATTTATTTTACCCACCGATACCCACGATCAGTGAAAGCGGTCCAACCCAACATCAGGGGCGGTCTCACAGACTCGTAACCAAAGCCTTTACCGATAAGTACACAGCCCTTTATTCCACGCATTTCTGTAACTCTGTTCACACATATTCGGTTCCTTTTTCTAAAAAAATATTTCATGCCCTCCTACACTTTGCGTTAGATAACGCCGCTGGGTGGAATATTGGAATTACCAATATCTATCATCTACGGGGCCGATAAAAACAGATCTTTGTACCGCCTGCAAAACATGCTTCCGTGCGCTGTTTTCTCAATAAAAATACCCCTAATGAATAGGCTGAAAAGCGTCGTCCGGTCAAGTATTGTTTGCAGGCCATATCGGGGATTGATCCGATAGACCGCGTTGCAAGCCAGATTTTCCCCACGAGACGGTTACGGTGCACTGAAAAGTGTGGGGCGAGGCTATTGGTGAGCAGGATGGAGTACCTGTTGAATACCGTTCTTTTGCAAAGGTTATCGCGGGAGTATGGCTAACTCTCCTGCCTTCATGAGCGCTACTCCCTTAATGAAACAATTTCCTATTTGAGTGAGTATCCTGCAGGGTAATAATACCTGCCCCACGGCCATGGATATGTGCGGAAAGTTTCCATATGATGATCACCGGCCCTGAGATTGCGATGAGTACCTGAAGGACTGGCCCAGATGTCCCAGAACTCAATGCCAATGGCGGACAAATTCCCATAATAGGCCCAAAGGTGATGAGTGTCGCCAATACAAGGTATAAGACTGCATCTCTCACCCAGACGGTCAGAGGCACCAGAATAATGAGTGGGAGCGAAGCGAACCATCGAGGGCTGAGGGGAAACACGCCGATCACCACCACCGGTCACGAAAAAGAAAAAAAGCAGGCTAAGTTACTATAATAAATAAGGGATTCCTACAGGAGAGGTACAGCACAAAATACCAGCGTTAGACAGATTTCATCCGTTGCATATGAGACCGCTTGTTCCCCGATTTCCGTCTACGGCCACCATTATCCACGTCCAGGCAGCTATTTTTAGCCAGATTCATCCGTATAATACATTACTTATTTGCTTATTTAAACAGATAGGATTCAAGGAGTAGTTGCCAAACGATAGAAAGATGATACTATAAAGAAATGAAGTTCTTTAAATATAATTAATGAGTAACCATTTCAATTTAATATTCTCTTCCCACAAGTGACGAATATCTTGCATAAAAATTGTACTGTTTCAAGGCGAGGGACAAAAATAAAAAGCGGCCATCATGCCATGTGAGCGGTGCTCTTTAATGCCATGAGTGAGGTACAAAATGATCTGGAAGGCAGACCTACGACAGAAACTGGATAACAATATCATCAAGAACATCCCTTTTTTCTCGGGACTTTCTTCTGAAGAAATCAGCTTGATTGAAGGCCTTATCGTCAAAAAACGCTATGCCAAGAACCAGATCGTGCTTAATGAAGAAGATACAGCCAAATATATGTATTTTGTCTATTCCGGCAAGGTACGGGTCGCCAAAATTAATGAAGATGGCAAAGAACAGATTATCAGCATCCACAAAAAAAACGACTTCTTCGGTGAGATGGCGTTGCTTGACGGCAAGACCTCACCAGCCACCGTTATTGCCTACGAAGAGGCGGTCATCGGACTTCTTTCCAAATCAGATTTCGAGCGCTTCGTTCTCAATAACGATGCAACCCGCCATAAGATAATCGGCCTATTGTGTGACCGGCTCCGCGACTCTTGGGCTATGATCAAGATCTTAAGTTTCGACAATGCCGAGCATCGTGTGATGGCTGTGCTTGACAGATTGCAGGATTTGTATGGAGTTATGGATGACCGGGGAACCATTATCAATGTGAAACTCACGCACCAGCAGATCGCTAGTTACGCGTCAGTCGCGAGAGAAACCGTGACAAGGATACTTAATAAGCTGGAAAAGGACACAATGATTCAAGCCTTGGACAATAAATCTATTTTATTGACCAAAGCCTTTTATGCGAGACACAGGAGTACCTGACAACCGACTAATTGAATGTCGCTTTTGCGTAGGCATTCGGCAAGACACCTACGTTATTGAGATCGCTGGACCAGAAAGAAGCGCTATAGTTAATATCATTAATGTTTGGTGTGTAACTAACAGGGACATCACAACGGATGGTCAGGAATTCTCCTGCATAACCTGATGAACTTCCATCGACAATTATCAGCTGGTTAGATGCGCTTGACTCGGTATCATAAGTAACGCCTGCGCTGGGCAATGAACCAGAAAATTGCCCTGATAAATAGATAACCGACGAAAGTGGTGCACCAGTACTGTCTGTTTTGACGGTGACCTCTTTGGGCAGGGTTACCGTCAAGGCAAAACCTCCTATCAGAGTTCTGGTACTGTATGATGAAAAAACGAGTGTCGCCGTTTTAGTGGTACTCCCACTACTACTACCACTCCCCCCGCCCCCACCGCAGCCTGAAATCACCATAATTTGAAGACCAATCGCAGCTGATAAAAGAGTTAATAACCTCATGTTCAATCCCCTACAATTCAGAAATAAGAAGGCGACTTTTTTCAAAGTCGCCTTCCATAATATCCGCCAATAAATTTATTTCAAGCAGGTTATTTTACAAGATAGTTTTTCCAACTATCTTCGACATGATCACGATAACATCCCCAGGATCAATCTTGCCATCCGGAACCGACTGACCGTTTACCACGGGGGCCACATCCAAACTTGTCAGTTGGGCTGAAGTCGGAGTCAGCTTGCCGCTTGCAATCCGGAGCGCCAGCAAAGCATCGCTGACAGTATAACTTGATGTATTCGAAAGAGTGATCGTCACGCCAGCACTCTTGGCTGCCGAGACGTTACCGGCTGCGTCTTTGGCCCAGGCGTAGGCGGTCTGGCTGCCGGAGGCCGAGAAGGTGAACGAGGTCGGGACGGTGCTGGTCCAGCCGCTGGCGCTGGCTGACGGGGGGGTCGAGCTTGTGGTTACCAGGTAGCCGGTCACGGCCACGTTGTCGGTCGCGCTGAAGGAGGAGATCGCCACGGTCAGGGAGGTCGCCGTGGTGGGCAACGTAAAGGCGCTGACCGTCGGAGCCGTTGCGTCAGGCAGGGTGATGGTCACGCTGGCGCTCTTCGCGGCCGAGACGTTGCCGGCTGCGTCTTTGGCCCAGGCGTAGGCGGTCTGGCTGCCCGCAGCCGAGAAGGTGAATGAGGCCGGGATGGTACTGGTCCAACCGCTGGCCGAAGCCGACGGCGCGGTCGAGCTTGTGGTTACCAGGTAGCCGGTCACGGCCACGTTGTCGGTCGCGCTGAAGGAGGAGATCGCCACGGTCAGGGAGGTCGCCGTGGTGGGCAGCGTAAAGGCGCTGACCGTCGGGGCCGTCGTGTCAGGCAGGGTGATGGTCACGCTGGCGCTCTTCGCGGCCGAGACGTTGCCGGCGGCATCTTTGGCCCAGGCATAGGCGGTCTTGCTGCCTGCAGCTGAGAAAGTGAATGAACTCGGGATGGTGCTGGTCCAGCCGCTAGCCGAAGCCGACGGCGCGGTCGAGCTTTGCGTTACCAAGTAGCCGGTCACGGCTACGTTGTCGGTCGCGCTAAAGGAGGAGATCGCCACGGTCAGAGAAGTTGCCGTAGTAGGCAGCGTAAAGGCGCTGACCATCGGGGCCGTCGTGTCAGAAACGGTATTATTTACCGTTACGGAGACATTTGATGATTGGCCGACATTGCCTGCTGCATCGTAGGCTTTGGCTGACAAGGTATATGTACCATTAGAGACGGTAGTAGTATTCCAATTGTAGGTAAAAGGAGCCACGTTACTGGCGGACAAGAGTGTGCCATTTTCGTAAAACTCAACTTTGCTTACTCCGACATTATCACTGGCGCTAGCAGAGATTGTCACTGCTCCAGACACGGTGGCATTATTGCTCGGTGCAGTTACTGATACTGTAGGAGAAGCCGTATCGTTGACGACTGTCACGGAAACGTTACTGGATTGTCCAATATTGCCAGCGGCGTCATAGGCCATTGCCATCAAGGTATAGGTACCGGATGCAAGTGCCGAGGTGTTCCATGAATAAACATACGGAGCCGATGTGTCTGTTGCCGCAAGGATGCCGTTAACATAGTATTCGACCTTAGCTACTCCGACATTATCGGAAGCGCTGGCGGTTACTGAAATCGTCCCTGAAACAGTAGTATTGTTAGCCGGATAGCTAAGAGAAATCGTCGGCGCGGTCAATTCTGGAACATAAAAGGTATTTGAATATGGGCTTTCTACACCGGCAGTATTATAAGCAGTTACTGCAAAATAGTATGAATGGGCCGGATCAAGACCGCTGATTGTCGCCGTAGTCTGGTTACTGATATCGACTGGCGAAGCACCTTGGGTAGATCCAGTCCCGGCAAAAGGCTGCACAGACGAATCGGCTTGGTAATATACCTTGTACCCAGAAACGGTACTGTCGGAGACTGCATCCCATTGAAGGGTCACTGTGGTCGCAAAACAAATACTTTGGCTAGCGAGGAAAAGAATCCAGGTGAATATCATGACCAAGAATGGCTTGATCACCACAACATCTCCTGTTCTCGTTTCGTTTCCTGTGTTCATAAATGATCTCCTGTTTCTTCGACATAAAAAAGCCGCGTTGTGACTGTCCACAACCCGGCTCTGTTAGGGCGTAATGCAAAAAGATAGCCGGGCCCGTTACACCATTCTGGCATTTCGGCGACCCGGCTGTCTCAAGGAGACCCTGTAGGCTTTCCGTCCCACCCTCGCGGATGGTTTAGTATTATCGTGTACCTTATTTTCTTTGATTACACTATAGAGGCTCAGTCCGAATTGGTATGTGACTTGCGTCACGGAAATTCTACTTAAAAAAGCCTGGGTGCGATTTTCTGCAACCTGGTTCTGATTGGATATAAGTCAAAAGGAAAGCCGGGCCCGCTACACCATTCTGGCATTTCGGCGACCCGGCTATCTTGAAGAAAACCCGTAGGCTTTCCGTCCAACCCTCAAGGATTATTTAGAATTTTCGTCCACCTCATTTTACCTATTGCAAGATGGTTAATTACTTACTCCAAGTTCCCGTAAGCCCAGCTGGAGCAACATTAAAACTTCCAGAAACGAATTGATCAGCTCCTATATCAGAACTAGCTCCCGACGGCCTGGCATCTCCATCAAAATCTGTTGTAGCTGAAGCAGGTGCTGTAACCTTATGAATAACATTAGCTTCTGTTGATGCGTTATCCACTAAATGTAAGTCACCTATAGCTGAATTAAGGAACATTCCTGTAGCAGCACTAGCATAGTTACCACTTAGAGTAAACGTCCCACCGTCTCTATTTGCTCTGATTTGAGTATCTACTAAATTGTTTTTAGCCTGAGCACCTGTTGTTGAAAAACGCGCTTCTACGCTACTGGTAACGTTTCCATTTGCCAATACTGTATTATGGTACACTAATGTTGATGGAGAATCCCAAACCAGTATCTGCGCGTCAGAATCGGCTTTACGAGCTGAGCTGAGATAATTGGGCTGCATATAGACAAAGTTGTTTCTGATTACCCCCCCTGAGTGGTCCGTAGCAACGGTCATTGGCGACGCAATTGTGGTTGTTGGTACTTCCAGGCCATAAGCAATAGCCCTGTCACAGTTAATAAAGACATTCTGTTCCGTTACTGTATTGCTGGAATGATTCCATGTGAGCACTGCGGGGTTCCACCACCACGCGGCCGAGTCCGGGTTATGCAGGTTTTTGAATAGGTTCTTCCTAATCTGCCAGCCACTTGATCCATGCAGACTGATACCGTTAAAATATCCTGCTCCAGCTCCATGATCCGTTGCCGGGCCCCCATTTGTATATTCAACCCATGTGTACTCCACAATCCCGTTATTGACTCCTCCAACCACATTACTGCCGCTATACGTGGGGTTGCCCTTGATGAATTGCGATCCTATATCAATCAACTTCACACTGTAAACATGTGGGCTTTGGGCTCCAGCATCGAAAGTTATGGCATTGTCGTAAGTGTTTTTAATAGTCAGATGGGCTACCGTGGTGTTTGAAGATGATGACCATATACCTATTCCCACTCCGCCTGAGTTGTCCATACCTTGTCCCGTCAGCACAACACCGTCACAGCCGGTATTGCCGCGTAGTGTAATATTGCTGATACCATTTATAACAATGGACTTGGTCAGGTTGTATGTTCCATCCGCCAGCACGATGGTGTCTCCGGATTGAAGATTACTAATTGCTGTTTGCAGTTGCGGCTCTGTCGAAACGTTTACAATGCGAGTTCCGGTTATGGGGAGTGTCGACGCGTTGCACGCAAAACCATTGTAAGTCGAAGTTGTTACAATCGCGCTCGTAGTTACGCTGGTTGCGCTTGATTTGGCAGACACATTACTGGCAGCATCGAATGCCGAGAGAGTATAGGAATATGCCGTATTTGGAGTAAGCCCCGTATCTTGATAAGTGGTGGCAGTCGATGTCCCTACTTGGGTTCCGTTCCGGTATATTTTATATCCAGACACGCCAACATTATCTGTTGATGCGGTCCAGGAAAGATTTACCTGAGTTGAAGAAACAGATGTTACTGACGGAGCAGCAGGAACCGTGGGAGCACTGGTATCCGACGATGCTATGGTAACCGTCACGGTTGCAGTTGCCGGCTGACTGACATTGCCAGCGGCATCTTTTGCCCAAGCGTAAACCGTTTGAGTCCCAGAACTCTGGAAAGACACCGTTGCAGGAGGCGACGCGGACCAACTGCAGCCAGATGAACTATTGGTGGATGTTGTACAGTAGCCGGTTACCGCGACATTATCCGTTGCCGAAAGAGAAGTAACAGCAACTGTATTCGATGATGCGCTTGCCGGCATAGTAAATGAGGTTATCGTTGGTGCGGTGGCATCAGCAGATGCGCTGCTCGCATTCACCTGATAAACCAGCACGATTGGTAATTTCCCGCTTTCAGCCTTACCTTCAACAACATATATCCGCTGGGTGGCAGGGTCGTACGCTGCACCGGCGATGAAGTGTTCGGAGGTGTCGAAGGGAGATGATATGGGCCATATGGCCGGCGTTATATCCCACGGGTTTTTGCTGCCATTCTTTACGGCAAGAAGGTCATCGGCGTTTACCGCCCAAATCTGGTTGCGATACGTGGGGGCATGAATGTCCCAAGCCCCTACCGGCCGTGCGGTATCTCCGTTTACGATGGCGTCACACCCCCAGGCTGTGGGATTGCCGTTTTTGTAGCAGACAGTGGTTCCCGTGCCGGTATTCCCAAAATACAGAACGGTCTTGGTCCCATTCGGGAAGACCACTCCATTTAATTGGGTCGAGCCGTTCCAGAATAACCGGCCTTCACCTAAACCGCTACCGACGAAAACGGAATCAGCCGGACTATGCGATCCATCTCCGGGCCAATACATGAGCACATTATGCGGCGTATTGCTGCTGAAATTGTCGGGATTGAAGGTGACTGCCGCAGGGCCTAAGGACGTCCGCGAAACGATATTGGGCGACATGGCGCCCGCCAACACCGTCCCACCCAAAGCCGTCTGCCAGTTCGTGCCGCCACTGCTGCTGTTATCCGGGACCGTAGTCATATATTCGTTGGAGATAGAAACAGGCGGGCCACCGTTGCCTGTACTCGTTACCGTGTAGTCTCCGGCAAAGGTCCCGGTGGCAAGGCTGTTTGCGTTCGAGTTGACAAAGTGGCTCCACGTCTCCTGGGCGTTATCAAAAGCATAATAATCGGTTGCGCCAACAATCAACTTCCCGTTATAAACAAGAAAACCACCAATAATCAGCCCTTCATTGGTGAAGACATGATGCCCCCTGGACACATCCGTAAAGTTTTGCCTTACTGTCGCGATATTCAAGGCACTGATATTCGAACTGTTTACTATTGCCGGGATATTAATCTCTGCGACATACGAGTTATTCCCATGCCCCGACATGATCAGGGAATTATTAGCGGCATTGTAGGCAACCCCTATGGGCATGGCAAACCCGGCGTAATTGAACGAATATTTTGTATCGTCGCTGCCCCCATAGGTTCCACTCGGTACGCGAAATGCGCCTATATAAGTAAGGTCGGTCGATTGAATTACTTTGTCCGCTGCAACTGCATTAGAAACAGACATTAGAAAGACGATAAAGCCAAACACGAATTTAAGATTCTCGAGTTTTTTGTTCATTCTGTTCTCCTTTGTGAAACGTAAAAAGCCGGGTAGCCAACTACCTATTGAGGTATTTCGGCGACCCGGCTGTCTCAAAGAGACCCAATGGGCTTTCCGTCCCATTCTCGCGAATGGTTTAGTATTATCGTCTACCATATTTAATTTTGTATTATTTATAACAGCAAGCCAACCTAAAGTTTGTGATAAAAATCACACAACATTAAATTTGATCAAAACTGCGGGTTAATCTCAGTGGCACTTTTTGCCTGGTAATAGATTCAATTTGCGTGATATTGCCCAAGCTTCTTGAATAAGTGCTCGTATCAACTTTTTCGATGCTGGATATATATCATAGATGATGTGCATGTGCTATATAGTCTATGCGGATAAAGAAAATGCTTGCTGCACAGGGGTGTCATGGTCATGCTAGCCCTTCCCCGTACGAACGTCTTTATAGGTGGGCGTTTTGTGACAATTCCATTCTGCTCCGACTAAAGACGGCAAATATCGCTACAGTTTGTTTTAAGTTACGATTATCCACAGTGGGGAGCCAGTAATACCACGGCATTACCCTGACAACAGTGTCAGACTATACCCTCCATTTGATCGTATTCGACACAGTACGCATCAATGGTGTGAAATACGCGAGATCTTTCAAATCGTTTTTCAGTCGTCATTTCCCTTTTGCATCTATGCACACACAGGACGTACATAATGAAATATTTGTCGTAAAACACTTGATAGTTGCCGTCCCCGGTTTTAGACAAGTCCCAGGTTCCAGAGAGTAGTAAACGTTAGAGACTTAACATGACTGCTTACCAGGCATAACCTACTAATTAATAGCGAATATTATGCATTTAACACCCAGCTTCAACTATTCTGGTGATCATTATGTCAAAGATTAAACCTATAATTATTTATTCCTTAAAGCTACTCTTTATCTGCTGGCTCGTAATTATTGTCCTTACGACTTCAGTAACGTTAAGAAATTGGCTCGCCGCGCCGCTCGTTGTGCATAGGGCAAATGCCCGAGGCGATGCTTGTTATATCCTTGCAGGTGGTGGGGCGCTTTGGGAGAGGCTTGATGCCGCGGCGGAATTAGTGCAAATGGGGAGGGTCAAATCAATTTTATTAATGAAAGATGAGCATACCGGACAGTTTAGTTTCAAGGCCAATAAAACCTGGACCAGAACGCAATGGGCAAACGATTATCTGGCTTGGCGCGGAATTTCACCAGATCGGATTGGGTGGATACCTCAGGCAGAGGGTTTGTTTGGTACTCTTACTGAAGCAAGAACGGTCGCGAAGAATCTGCCCCAAAATGTAAAAACACTGGTGATCGTGAGTTCTGCTCCACATATGCGACGATCGGCTCTGGCTTTTAGAAGAGCATTGCCTGACGATATTAAGCTTGTTCCGTATGCGGCCACTTCTTTTGAAAGTAGCTATGAGATGTACCACCCTATCTGGCTTGAATATTTGAAACTGTTTTTTTATTTTGTAATCGCATAAGATATTTGTACATATTGGGTCGATACCGCATTAAGATTGATGGTGCGCGCCGGACCATCACATCTTCTAGAAGCGTCTGCTCAGGGTCAACTTATTGTGGTCTTTACCAGCCTTTAAGACTCTAAAACCCGTTCTTCGAATGTCGCCGAAATACTGAAAGATGATCTCTGCCGCCCAACAGGCCGACTCAGGGTTCGACCTGCTGGGCTTAATTGTTCTCCCTCGTTCAATTACGGTTCATATCGGTTTGAATTTCGGTACCAGTGAGTGCTCGATTAAATATCCGAACATTGTCAATAATACCAGTAAAATACTCCGTTGCCCAAATACTGTTACCACCGATCCGAAGAGCTCCGGAGGAGGCTGGAATAATCGTTGAAATATTCTCACTACCCTTCAATATCCCATTAACATATACGCTAAGCGTTGTACCATCGTAAGTGGCAGCCAGATGGCTCCAAGTGTTCGTGGTCAAGATGGTTGGTACTTCAAATCCGTGTTCCGAACCGTTAATGACCATAAAAACAGTTGGGCGATTTGCCGGACTGACATAAAGGCCGTATGCATAAAAGTTCGACGTCTCTTTCATGAGGACGCATCCCCATTTACCTGAGCTATTGGTCGGATATACCCACCCCTCCAATGTCATCCCCGTTGTCAGGTCGAGCAGGTTGGAAGCCGGGACCGTGACCAAATTGTTCACTCCATTAAAGGAGAGAGCATTGCCGTCTTTGCCCGCTACCCAGGAGGCGCCGCTTATTGTCCCGTTCAGACCGTTGCCCGACGCGTCGGCAACAGTGGTCCCGGTTCCTTCATTGAAAGCATAAGCCGCTACCAACCCGGCAGTTACCCCACTACTGCGGGTAAAGGTTGCCGTCACGCTCTGTGTTGAAGTTACCGTACAAGTTCCTGTACCCGAGCAAGCGCCACTCCATCCGGAAAAAACAGAGCCAGGGTCTGGAGAGGCGGTCAGAGAAACCGACGTGCCGCTGTCAAAACTGGCGCTGCACGTGGCGCCACAACTGATTCCCGCAGGGTTCGACGTCACAACACCCGTTCCGTCTCCCGCTTTGGCAACGGAGAGTACGAAAGGTACTGCGGCAGGATTGACGGTAATAGTGGCGCTTTTATTCACTCCACCATAGCCGGCGGTGATCGTCACCGGCGTGGCAGCAGCCACCGGCGAGGTGCTGATGGTAAAGGTGGCCGTGGTCGTACCGCCCGCCACCGTAACACTGGCCGGTTT